>CAVIFD010000076.1:0-7207 GCA_963641545.1 bacterium
GGATAGTTCGCCATGGAGTAAGCACGGATGGTCGGCTGCGTGTTCCGGCACTTCAAGCCGAACAGACCGAACTTCTGCCACGAAGGCAAATATTCGTCGCCAATAAGGCTTTTGTCGATATCCTTGTCGTAATCCATTTCGTATGCGGGGATCTTGATCTGAGCATAAGAACCGGGGATAAAGTCCATGTGCTCGCCCTTAGGCAGCGCAACGATAAACTCCTTGATGAATGTGGCAACGTTCTTGTTTGATACAACTTCGCATTCCCATTCCTTCACTCCCAATACCTCTTCCGGCACTTTCACCTTCAAATCTTCCTTAACCTTTGTCTGACAAGCCAAACGCCAGTGTTCTTTCTGCTGCTTACGAGAGAAGAAACCCTTCTCGGTAGGCAGTATCTCGCCGCCGCCCTCGAGCACTTGTGCACGGCACTGACCACATTTACCGCCACCACCGCAGGCTGAAGACAGGAACACACCGCCCGATTGCAAGGCACCCAACAAGGTTCCGCCCATCGGAGTCTCGATTTCTATCTCTCCATTAACCGTCAACTTAACATTCCCTGACGGCACCAACTTTGCTTTCGCCAAAAGAAGCGAACCAACGAGGATCAGCGTAATCACGAGGAAAACGACTGCTCCCGCCACGATGGTCGTAAGTCCGCTCGACATTAGTATAATCATCTCTATTCTTGTTTTATGCGTGTTAATACTTAGATCTTAAGTCCCGAGAAGCACATGAATGCCATACCCATCAGACTGGTGATGATAAAGGATATTCCCAGCCCCTTCAAAGGCTTGGGTATGTCCGAATAAGCCAGTTTCTCGCGGATGGCAGCCATACCGACGATGGCAAGCATCCAACCTATACCGGAACCAAGTCCGTAGACAGTGGCAACTCCCACGTTAGGAAATGCTCTTTGTTGCATAAACAGAGAACCGCCCATGATCGCACAGTTCACGGCGATAAGCGGCAAGAAGATACCCAGGGAGGCATACAGAGCCGGAGCAAACTTCTCGACCACCATCTCCACCAACTGCGTGAACGAAGCGATGATGGCAATGAAGAGGATGAACGCCAAGAAACTCAGGTTGACATCCTTGAACCCTTCGCCCAGCCAGGAAAGAGCACCCTCTTTCAAGACATAGTTTTCAAGCATATAGTTGATCGGCAACGTGCATACCAGGATGAACGTCACAGCCAAACCCAATCCTAAAGCAGTCTTCACGTTCTTGGAAACAGCCAGGAAAGAACACATACCGAGGTAGTATGCGAAAATCATGTTGTCTACGAAGATCGAGCGGACAAACGTGCTTAAATATTCTTCCATTCTATTTTTCGTTTAATGGTGTTTGTACTTAGTTTTCTTGAAGCTCTCTGTTCTTCGAACGGTGAACCCAAACAATCACGGCAATCACGATCAATGCCATCGGAGGCAAAATCATCAAACCGTTGTTTACATAGCCGAAATCGTAGAAGGCTTGCGGAATTACCTGAAATCCGAACAATGTGCCTGAACCGAGCAATTCGCGGAAGAAACCTACAATCACAAGGATAAGAGCATATCCCAAGCCGTTACCGATACCGTCGAGGAACGATTCCCACGGACCGTTACCCAGGGCAAACGCCTCCAAGCGTCCCATAAGGATACAGTTCGTGATGATCAGACCGACATACACGGAAAGCTGCTTGTTCACATCGTAGGCAAAAGCTTTCAGCACTTCACTGATGATGGTCACCAATGCGGCAACAACCACCAGCTGCACGATGATACGGATACGGTTGGGTATCGTATTTCGCAGCAACGAAATAATCACGTTTGAAAACGCCACAACAGCCGTCACGGAGATACCCATCACAATAGCCGGCTCAAGTTTCGATGTTACAGCCAATGCGGAGCAGATACCCAGCATCTGTACGACGACGGGGTTGTTCATGCTCAACGGGCCTAACAGAACTCCTTTATTCTTTTCTGATAATAATCCCATTTTCTTACTGTTTTTGTGAGGTTAAAAACTTAACATAACCACCGAGGCTGCCCGAGAGCATGCGCTCGACACCCTGACTGGTGATCGTACCGCCCGAGATACCGTCGACATAGTCACGGTCTGCTACGCTCTTGCCCGGCTTAACAACGGCAATGGACTTGAATGTGCCGCCTGTGAATAGTTTTTTGCCCTTGAATTCACTGCTGAACTCGGACTTTGCTATCTCGGCACCCAGTCCCGGAGTTTCTCCCTGGTGACTGAAGTCTGCACCAAAAATTGTATTCATATCGTCATCAACGGAAAGATACCCCCACAGAGGTCCCCACAAACCTGTGCCTGACAAAGCCATGATGTATTTGCTTCCACCGTCTATGCTTGCCACGAACACCGGATGCTGTTCCGGCTTTGCCGTAAACGCGTCGCCGTCCACCTTTTCTCCGTTCTCATCAACAAGGAACGACTCCTTGATCAGCTCGCCGAACTTCGCTTCAGCTTCGCTTGCAGGGACGGAAACACCAATGGAACGCAGGATCTGCTGACGCTTGTCGTTGTCTTCGTTCTTCTGCTGGAAGGATCTCAGCGACTGTGAGGTGAATGCCAAAACCACAGCCACCAAAACAACCATCACGGAAGCATAGACAACCGTATATACGTTGCTGTCTCTGTCTACACCCTTTTTCCTGCCTCCGGCTTCGCCCTTCATTTCTTCAAACTCGGACGCGGGAGCACTGCATGCGGGGCAAACATCGGGAGCTTTATTTCCTTCGTGGATATATCCACATACTTTACATTTATATTTTGCCATACTCTCCTTAGATTATTTGATTACACGTTTCAATCTGCGGCTGATGTTTGCCTCCACTACATAGTAATCGATCAGCGGAGCAAATACGTTCATAAGCAGGATGGCAAGCATCATACCTTCCGGATAACCCGGGTTCAATGCACGGATGATGATTGCCATGGCTCCCACCAAGAAACCGTAGATATATTTTCCTGTCTCGGTACGTGCAGATGTCACGGGGTCGGTAGCCATAAACACGGCACCGAAAGCGAAGCCTCCCAAGCACAAATGGTCAATCGGAGAAACGGTCATGACAACCGTCGAGCCAATCATATTGAATATTGCCACCATAAAGGCACCACCCACAAACACAGACAGCATCGTCTTCCAGCTTGCAATCCGGGTATACAGAAGGATCGCAGCACCAATCAGGATGGCTATCACCGAAGTCTCACCTATCGACCCGGGGATCAGACCGACGATGTAGTCCCACGTGGTCATCGGGTTGCCAAGCACGTCGACAGCCTGAAACGACCCTATCTGATCCTTACCGGCAATGGCAATCTGCCCGAGCGGCGTGGCACCGGAGAAACCGTCGACCACCTCTCCTGCTCCTATTCCGAACGTGTCGGCCGTACGGACAAACACCTTATCGCCCGACATGGCTGCCGGATAAGCAAAGAAGAGGAATGCACGGGTAACCAACGCAACGTTGAACACGTTGTAGCCCGTACCGCCAAACACCTCCTTGGCAAAAATCACCGCAAAGGCAGTAGCCACGGCAATCATCCACAGCGGAGTGTCGACCGGAACAATCATCGGAATCAATATACCGGAAACAAGGAAACCTTCCTGAATCTCTTCTTTCTTCACCTGGGCCACGGCAAACTCGATACCCAGACCTACCACATACGAAACAATAATTTTAGGCAGCACAGCCAGGAAACCGAAGATGAATGTCATCCAAAATCCCGGGTCGGAGGCGACAGCCAAATTGTGTTGATAGCCGACATTGTACATACCAAAAAGCAAAGCAGGCAACAAAGCGATGATAACAACCGTCATGGTACGCTTTGAGTCGATAGAATCGTGAATATGCACGCCCGATTTCGAAGTGGTGTTCGGGACAAACATAAATGTCTCGAAGCCTTCGAACACGGAACGGAACATCGCCAGCTTTCCGCCTTCCTCGAAGTTAGGCTTAATCTTGTCGAGATAATTCCTTAACGCTTTCAATGTATTCTAAGTTTTTATGTTATTAATTCATTTCCTTGTACAACAAATCCAGTCCCTGACGTACAATCTTCTGTATCTCGATCTTGGATGTGTCGACAAACTCACAAAGGGCAAAGTCTTCCGGAGCAACCTCGTAGATACCCAGATTCTCCATCTTGTCGATATCGAAAGCGATAATGGCTTTCAAGAGGTATTCGGGGTATATGCTCATCGGGAACACTTTGTCGTATTCGTTCGACATGATCATGGCACGTTTGCCGCCCTTGACGCGTGCATCAAGCACATATTCCTTGCTTTTCGGAGCCAGCCACGTGAAGAAGGTGTGGCTTACGCTATACTTCCCGAAGCCGAGGGTTGCCCAGCCGAAGAAGTCGTGCGTCTCGTTCCCCTCGGGAATGACCGTTATCTGGCTGTCGTATGCTCCAAGGTAATCGTCCTTGCCCACTTTCGTTCCCGTCAGCACGTTTCCGCTGATGATACGAAGGTCTTTTCCGCCTTCAAGCATCTTCCCGTTCACCAAGCTGCCGATGGTGCAGCCGGAGACGGTCTTGACATAGCCTCGCTCTGTTGTCTCGGATCCTGTGATGGCAACCAAACGGCTGAAATCAGCCACGCCCTTGTTGAACAGGCGACCGATGATGATCACACTCACGGGGTCTGCCACCCAAACAACCTCACCTTTGTTGATGGGTTTGATATGGTTGATCTGTACTCCTACGTTCCCTGCCGGATGCGGTCCCTCGAACTCGACGGTCTCAACACCTTTCACGTTTACAGAAGAACCTTTCCTGATGCCGACATAAACCTTCCCTTTCGTAAGCTTTGCCAACGCATCCAGTCCCGTTTGGAAATCCGCTTCCTGACCTCTCAGGATGAAATCGAAATCGGGAGCCAACGGTGCGGAATAGAAAGCCGACACAAAGATGTCGCGCGGCTCATCCTTCGGCGTAGCCACAATGTCGTACGGACGCTGCACGATGAAGGGCCACATACCTCCGTTGAGCAATGCTTCCTTCACCTCTTCGCCATTAAGCGACGACACATTCTTCTTACCGAAATCCTCGTACTCCATCTGCGCATCGGGCTTAACAACCACGCTAAGCACCTTACGCTTCTCTCCTCGGTTTACGGCCGTCACTTCACCACTGACGGGCGAAACGAACTTGATTTCCGGGCGGTTCTTGTCTGTCATCAACACAGAACCGGCTTTGACCTTCTCTCCTACTTTGGCAACGACCTTAGGCGTGATACCGTTGTAATAGTCGGGAACGATGGCATAACTCTCGCTCTTTCCGGCATTCAACAGCACGTCCGAAGCCTTACCCTTCAGATTGATGTCCAAACCCTTTTTGATCTTAATCACATTTGCCATGATATAACTAAAATGTTTGTACGTAATTTGCCCGCAAAAGTACTCTTTTTTTACGTCCGAAGTACACCCCGCTGAACAAATAGGGAAATAATTCCATAATTTTACGCCCGCCAAAAGAAAGAGAAGAAAAACATGAGAACAATCGCCGTATTACTCCTATCGTTTTATGCCGCGGCAGTGCAGGGCATAACAGGGCAAACCTACTTCACCGACGTCAACAGCAAGCTGATACAGTCGCTTCAGGTTAAGGTCGCAGGCGAGCTTATCTCCTCGCCTTACATCGAGCTGGGCGGCGAAGATCAGATACAGATCAACTTCGACGTGATGGAGCATGGCGCGACGCGCTACGCCTACACCGTCGTCCACTGCGATGCCTCCTGGCAGAAGTCCATCCTCTCTCCCATCCAATACATGAGCGGTTTTCAAGGTCTGACCATCGACGACTATGCCGGCTCCGTGAGCACTGTGACGCAATACACCAACTACAACCTCCTGCTTCCGAACGAGGATGTCCGGTTTAAGGTCTCGGGCAACTATGCCGTGCAGGTCTATGCCGAAGACCATCCGGAGAAGATTCTCCTCACCGCCTGCTTCTCTGTCGTGGAGCCTAAGGTTGGGATTACGGCTTCGGTGAGCGGAAACACCGATATCGACACCAACCAAAGCCATCAGCAGGTCAGCTTCAGCATCGACAGCAAGAACTTCCACATCTCATACCCCGAGACCGACCTCAAGGTGTTTGTCTATCAGAACAACCGTCGCGACAATGCCGCCTCCGACATACATCCCACAACTATCACCGACAACAAAATCACATACTCTCACAACCGGAGTCTTATCTTTCCTGCCGGAAACGAATGCCGCCGCACGGAATTTCTGAGCACGAAATACAACGGCATGCACGTTGAGAGTATGTCGTACCACAATCCGTATTACAACGTGGAGCTGACGACAGACCGCGAACGCGGTAACCTGACATACCAATACGACCAGGATCAGAACGGACGTTTCTTCATCCGTTGCAGCAGCTGCGACGACGCGGACACGGAGGCAGACTATGTCATTGTCCATTTTGCGTTGGACTGCGACCCGTTCCTCGACGGGAGCGTCTATCTCGGCGGCGACCTTTTCCACAATGTGCTTGACGAAAAGAGCCGCATGGGCTACAACTTCGATACCCACCGGTATGAAAAGTCCGTGCTCCTCAAGCAAGGAAGTTACAACTACCGATATCTGTTTGTGCCGGCAGGCGGTGGCAGCAAAGGCGAGACGGGACGTATTGAGGGCGACTTCTTCCAGACGGAAAACGAATATACCGTCTGCGTGTACTACCGCCCCATAGGTGCGCAATACGACCGTCTCATCGGTGTTGTAAACCTATCGGAAAACCCTTCGCGTTAGAACACCAATGGGTGCATATGTAAGGAATGGTGTGCATTTTATCGGATATGGACGATAAAAACAACACCTTTTATCGGATATCTTCGATGGCTTTCTCTGACAATCCAAAGTCTTTACACTTGTCTTGCAGTACAGTCAAAAGTTTCTTGTTCATTATAAATCTGCCTTTTTATGTTTCATCATTCAAAGGTAAAACTTTTCCCTTTCAAGAAACCTAATAAGCACCCGAAAAATTATCCATGTCAATGGCGAAGCTGTTGTATAATAGCGGCAATCGCAACAACGCCCGTTGGCTGTTATTTCAAGCTGTCCATGATTTCGAGGCTTTCTTCGTAGTCCTTTGTCCATCGCAATTTGCCGTCTTTATAGAGGATATACTGAGGGAAACCGATAAAATGATCTTCTCCGTCCGTGAAGATTGGCTCT
>CAVIFD010000077.1:0-7127 GCA_963641545.1 bacterium
GACGGCGGTCGAAGGTCTCTCCGGCACTCCGGAAATGATTTCGACGGCGGTCGAAGGTCTCTCCGGCACTCCGGAAATGATTTCGACGGCGGTCGAAGGTCTCTCCGGCACTCCGGAAATGATTTCGACGGCGGTCGAAGGTCTCTCCGGCACTCCGGAAATGATTTCGACGGCGGTCGAAGGTCTCTCCGGCACTCCGGAAATGATTTCGACGGCGGTCGAAGGTCTCTCCGGCACTCCGGAAATGATTTCGACGGCGGTCGAAAAACGTTTCTGATGTTTGGTGGTGGTTTCGACGGCGGTCGAAGGAATTTATTTCAGGTAGGCGGACTCTATTTTCAGAAGGCGACTCTTCAGCTTCTCGGCTTCGCCCTTTCGTATGCGAAGAGTCATCTCGCAATCCATCTCAAACCTTTGTGAGACGACAGTGGGGTTTTCCTCTTTCACAATGCGCATGATGCCGTTGAGGTATGGATATTCGAAAGCCACCGTGATATCCACATCCACCGTGCGTTCTTCAATCTCAGCCGCCGCGACAGCCTCGGCAGCGGCAGTGCGATAGGCAACAATCAGTCCGCCGGTGCCCAGCTCGATGCCCCCGAAGTAGCGCACAACGATGATGAGGATGTCCGTGAGGTTGTTCGAATTGATCTGCCCGAGGATGGGCTTGCCGGCAGTGGAAGAAGGCTCGCCATCGTCCACGGCACGGAAGGTCTGCCTGTCGGCACCCAGCATATAAGCCCAGCAGACGTGCCGCGCGTCGTAGTATTGCCGGCGATACTTCTCAACCTCCGTCTTCACCTCCTCGGGAGTGCGCACGGGGATGGCAAAGGAAAGGAAACGGCTGCGTTTCTCGGTGTATGAGCCTTCGGCAGTGCGGCGTATCGTCCTGTAAGTGTCGTCTGCCGCCATGTCAGTCGGGGATATGTGTTTCCTGTTCCTCGCGGAAAGCGCGGAAGTCTTTCATTATCTCTTCGATTTCTTCGATGAAGTACGGGTCTTTCACCTTTTTCTTCACCTCGGCGTAATAGGTCTCGATGGCGGCGAGCGCACACACGTCTTGTCCGCGCAGCAGGAAGTAAGGCTCGTCCTTCTCCACGCACTGCTTGATCATTTGGATAGGATTCTTCATTGTCTATGTCTGTTTTTTAGTTCTTCTCTGATGAAATGAGCGGTATGGCTCTTTGTATTTGCTTCAGCCAGCTCTTCGGGAGTGCCTGCGAAGAGTATCTCTCCACCGGCGCGTCCGCCCTCAGGTCCCATATCGATGAGGTAGTCGGCACATTTGATGACGTCCATGTTATGCTCGATCACTATGACGGTGTTGCCCTTGTCGACAAGCTTGTTCAGCACGCCGAGAAGGACGCGGATGTCTTCAAAGTGAAGTCCCGTGGTCGGCTCGTCGAGCACATACAGCGTCCTGCCTGTATCTTTCTTCGCCAGCTCCGTGGCGAGCTTCACCCTCTGGCTCTCGCCGCCCGAGAGGGTTGTGGACGGCTGCCCGAGCTTGATATATCCCAGCCCCACATCCTGCAGGACCTTTATCTTGGAGAGTATGGACGGGATATTTTCGAAGAACTCCACTGCCATGTTGATTGTCATGTCGAGCACATCGGCAATGGACTTGCCTCGAAACCTCACCTCCAGGGTCTCGCGGTTGTAACGCTTGCCGTGGCAGTCTTCGCAGGGCACCATCACGTCGGGAAGGAAGTTCATCTCGATTGTCTTGTATCCGTTCCCCTTGCACGTCTCGCACCTGCCTCCGGCAACGTTGAACGAGAACCTCCCCGCCTTGTAGCCCCTCACCTTAGCCTCGGGAAGACTGACGAAGAGGTTGCGGATGTCCGAAAACACACCCGTGTAGGTCGCGGGATTGCTTCGTGGCGAACGTCCGATGGGCGATTGGTCGACGTTGATGATCTTGTCCACGTTATCAATGCCCTCGATAGTCGCAAAAGGCAGAGGGTCTTCAAGCGAACGGTAGAAATACCGGCTGAGGATGGGCTGCAGGGTGCGGTTGATGAGGGTGGACTTGCCGCTCCCCGACACTCCGGTCACGCAGATCAAAGTCCCCAGCGGGAAGGTCACGTCCACATTCTTCAAGTTGTTTCCCGAAGCTCCCTTTATCGTTATATACTTGCCACTGCCCTTGCGGCGTTCCGTGGGGATGGCTATCTCCATCCGTCCGTTGAGGTAGGCAGATGTGAGGGTGTCGGCTTTCAGCATTTCCGCAGGGGTGCCGGCAAACACCACTTCCCCGCCGAGGCGACCTGCACGAGGTCCCATGTCGATGACGTAGTCGGCACTCAGCATCATGTCCTTGTCGTGCTCCACCACGATGACGGAGTTGCCCGCGTCGCGAAGCTCCTTCAGCGAATTGATGAGGCGGATATTGTCGCGCTGATGCAGACCTATGCTCGGCTCGTCGAGGATATAGAGCACGTTGACCAGCCGGCTGCCTATCTGCGTTGCCAGACGTATGCGCTGGCTCTCTCCGCCGGAAAGACTTGCCGAGGCACGAGCGAGAGACAGGTAATCGAGCCCCACATCAAGCATAAACTTCAGGCGCGAGCGTATCTCTTTCAGTATCTCCGCAGCTATCTGACGCTGCTTGGGGGTCAGTCTCTCTTCAATGCCCTCCAACCATTCATACAGCTCGGAGATGTCGAGCGACGACAGCTCCGCGATGTTACGCCCCGCAATCCGATAGTGTAATGCCTCCTTGTTCAGACGCTGCCCGCCGCATTCCGGACAGGTGGTCATCTTGACGAACTGTCCTGCCCATTTCTGTGCCGTTGCCGATGCGTCGTCGTCCTGCTGCATCATTATATATTTGGTGACCCCCTCGTAGCGCATGAAGTAGTTCGACGTGCCCAGCGATTCGTTCTTTATCCTCAGGTGTTCGTCCGTCCCGTTCATAATCTCGTCCATTGCCTCCGAAGGAATATCCTTTATCGGAGTCTTGATGCTCACGCCGTACTTCTCGCAGATGGCTTCGATCTGCCAGAAGAGGAGGGTGTTCTTGTATTTGCCGAGGGCAACAATGCCGCCGGCGTGTATGCTCAGCGAAGGATCGGGCACAATCTTGTCCATATCGAGCAGGCTCACCTGCCCTATTCCCTTACACCTCGGGCACGCGCCCTGCGGCGAGTTGAAAGAGAAGTTATGCGGTGCCGGCTCGCTGTAGGAAAGCCCCGTCACGGGATCCATCAGCCGGCGGCTGTAATGGCGCAGCTCTCCGGTGTCTGCATTGAGAAGCATCACCAATCCGTCGCCCTGCTTCATGGCAATGCGCAGGCTCTCCTTCAGGCGGCGACGGTCTGAGGCTGTGACAACCATCTTATCGATGACAACCTCAATGCTGTGCATCTTGTAACGGTCGAGCTTCATGCCGTGGAAGACCTCTTTTATCTCTCCGTCAACGCGAACGTTCAGATAACCTTTCTTGCGCACCTGCTCGAACAGCTCCTTGTAATGCCCCTTGCGATTACGCACAAGCGGAGCCAGCAGGTATGTCTTCTTCCCCTCGTAGTGCTCCAATATCAGGTCGAGCACCTGCTCTTCGGTGTATTTCACCATCTTCTCGCCACTGAGATACGAGTAAGCCTCCCCTGCCCTTGCATAAAGCAGACGGAGGAAGTCGTATATCTCGGTCGTCGTGCCCACCGTGGAGCGGGGATTGCGGTTGACCGTCTTCTGCTCGATGGATATCACCGGACTGAGCCCCGTTATCTTGTCCACATCCGGACGCTCCATATTGCCGAGGAAACTGCGGGCATAGGCTGAGAACGTCTCCACATAACGGCGTTGCCCCTCGGCAAAGATTGTGTCGAAAGCCAGCGACGACTTGCCGCTGCCGCTCATGCCTGTTATCACCGTCAGCTTGCCCCGCGGTATCTCAACATCTACATTCTTAAGATTATGGACGCGGGCACCCAAAACGGAAACGCGACCGCCATCCAAAGCATTCTTATCGTTCATCTTTTTTTCAAAGGAATTTATCTCACCACCCAAGCGGGGTTATGTACGTAAGTATTGGGTGTCTTGTAATACATCTCGTCTTCTTTGGGGATACGCACCGTGAATGTCTTGCCCTGCGTCTGCAACTTCCTATCGCGCAGCCAGGGGTTGAAACGTTTCAGGTCGGCATACGTCGTGTTATGTTGCTTTGCGAAAGCTGTCAGATCGGGCACATCACCACTTACGGAAACGATATCCGTGGCAATCGGCTTGTACAGGTCTTCAGCCCTGAGCACGAAACCGTATCTGTAGGGATGCTCCATTATCTGCTTTATCGCCATGATGCGATACACGTAACGGCTTGTCTCCTCCACTAACCAAAGGTCGAAAGCCCTGTCGGCTTCCTGCTTTGTCAGCTCGCCGGAGATACGTGCCATGCCTGCATTGTAAGACGCGGCAACGGTTGCCCAGTCGCCATACTTGTCGTGGGCATCCTTGAGATAACGGCAGGCAGCCTCGGTAGACCGCTCCACATTGCAACGCTCGTCGACAGTCGGCGTGATGGTCAGCCCGTATTGCTTGCCTGTACCCTCCAGGAGCTGCCACATACCTACGGCACGTGCCGGCGACGACACCCGCGGATCGAGATGACTTTCTATCACTGCCAGATACTTGAAGTCGTCGGGAATACCTGCGGCTTTGAGTATGGGCTCGATAACGGGGAAGTATCTGTTGGCACGCTTTATCAGCAGCATCGTGGTGGAATGGAAATAAGTGAAGCTGCTCACCTCACGGTCGAAGCCTTCGCGCATATTGTATCGTGTCAGGTCAATCGTCGTATCGCAGAAGACGACAGACGAAGGAATGTCGGGCGAAGCAGTCATCGACATCACCACCGGACGCTCGTGCTTCACCTTCTCCGAATCGCTCGACCCGATGCTCAAACAGGCAGTGAGGCATATTATGGCACCAAGCGAAAAGCCGGATACGTTATTCATCGATAATCTCATCTTGAATTGTCTTTGGTCTTAGTATGTTGATAGAACCTTTCTTCTTTATCCTCTTGCCGTTCGAGCCTGTTGCCTCTATCACGTAGAAATAGACACCCGGGGCAACATACTTACCGCCCTTCTTGCCGTCCCACCCTTGCGAGGGATCGGTCCAGTAATACATCTGCACCCCCCAGCGGTTGAATATCCGGCATTTGAAATCGGTTATAGAACGATAGGCAACCCTAAACTCGTCGTTCACCCCGGGCGACGAACCCGGAGAGAAAGCATTCGGGATGTCTATGAAAGAGTCCGAGATGGTAACGGTAATGGGAGAATCGGACTCCCACGTGCACTCCGAAGTGCGGTCGGACACCGAGAGATAAACCGTGTATGTCCCGTTCCGATTGAACAGATAGTTCACCTCCTCTTCGTTACTCTCGATGAGCTTCGTCGCCTCCGCCTCTTCCGTGTCGTCTTTCATGTATATCGACCAGCGAAACAGAGCTGCCACCGGAGTGTTTGCCACGGCGCGGAAGTTAAGCTCCACCGGCGCGGAAAGGCTGTCGCCCTTCACCACCATGTTCGCGGCTTCAGTGTACTGCAAGGTGTCCACCTGTATGGCGGCTTCGACAGCAACGGCTTGATACAGTTCGGTCGTCATCGTCTTCTCCACCCCGAAATGACGGGCAAACAAATCTCCCGTCAAGGTAACCTCCGTGTCGCACAAAGGAGCAGGCAACGACTCGTCAAACGGATCGTTCACCGTCTCCGTGACCGTCTCCGTCACATACGAAGATTCATCGTCACTCTTCTTCATCGTCTCGTAGGTGACTTCGAACTCCCGTTTCAAGCGCACGGAGTATCCCGTCGACGGATTGCAGTACTCCATTTCCGCCATCTCCGCCGTGCCGCCAAGATACATACTGCTGCAACCGCTGCGCTCAGCATTCACATAAAGGCTCGTAATGTCGAAGGCATACTTGCTGTAATCGATGATCCACACATACCCCGTCACGCTGCCGATGGCATCGCCTTCCTGCACATAATATCCGTAACCATCTTCTATATTACGGATAACCGTTGTGCCGCCTTCCACCACAGAAGGTATCTCCTCCCTATCAAGAGCTTTGCCCTTGAAGCGATACCAGCGATACGACCCCGAGGAAGGAGTGTAACGGATCTCCACATTCTCCGTCCCGTAGACGAGGTAGACCTGCAGCTTCGTGCTGGCAAGCCCCGAATTGTTGTCGACAGCGAGCAGGGGCGAGCCCTGTCCTCCCGTCACCGTATATCCCTCGGCGTATGCCGCAAATATCCCGAACAAAAAACAGAGCGTACAAGCCGCTCTTCTCAGACAAATCCTATCCATACATGTTTCCTAATTGGTTTTCAAAATTAGTATATTATACGGACATACACTACCTTTGCCCTGAATTATTCGATTCGGACAATGAATAAGATAAGTATATACGTATTGGCACTGTGCATGTGTTTCTGCTGCGCAGCCGTTTCTTCGCAGACAGACAAAGCACGGATCATTACTACTAACGGATTGGGGAAGGATATATTTTATCACACCATTGTGCGCGGGCAAACGGTGTATTCCATTGCCACCATGTATGGGGTGACCACCGAAGACATCTACCGATTGAACCCCGACAGCCGCAAATCGATAAGAGCGGGTGAGACTCTGCGAATCCCGCAGCGCGGCGCGGCAGAGAAGGCGGAAGGCGGCGATAAAGACAACTACATCTATCACACCATACAGCCCAAGGAGACGCTCTACGCCCTCTCCGTGCGATATGCCGTCCCCGGGCAGGACATCATCGCAGCCAACCCGGGGCTGTCGACTGCAACCTTCACCATAGGCAAGACCATCCGCATCCCCGCGACAGCTGTCGAGGCTCAGCCCGCCAAAGAGGTGAAACCCGTCACCAAGGAGATGGAATATACCATCGAGAAGAAAGAGACGATGTATCGCATCTGCCGTAAGTTCAACATAACAAGCACGGAGCTTGTCCGGCTGAACCCCGAGCTGAAAGGCGGAGTGAAGGCAGGCATGGTCATAAAGATACCGGTGAAGGCGGACGAGACGGGCGAGACTGCCACGGCACCCGCCGGCATGCCGGAGAAGGATGTGAACGCCCTGCTCTCGGCTCCCAAAGAGAGCAAAAG
>CAVIFD010000078.1:0-7117 GCA_963641545.1 bacterium
CCCTTATTCCCCCAATCGACGTTCGATATCCTCCACGAGACTGCTGGCTCCGATGCGGAACAAATCCTTGTTCAGCCAATTGTCTCCCAACACTTCCTTTACGATCGTATAGTATCTGACGGCATCTTCTGCTGTACGAACGCCGCCCGACACCTTAATGCCGACACGTCCCCCGGTGATGTCGTGATATTTCTTGATCGCCTTACACATCGTGTAGACGGCTTCCGGGGTTGCACCCTGATAACCTTTGCCTGTTGATGTCTTGATGAAATCAGCTCCCGAATACATGGCGAGAATGGCAGCCTTTTGGATGTTATCCGGTGTCTGCAAAGCCCCCGTTTCCAAAATGACCTTCAGCTTGCCCTCGCGGCAACTGTCTTTAATCTCCTGTATCTCTTCCGCCGGTTCTTCGTAGTTTTCCTCCAGAAAGTACCCGAGATTCATCACGATATCTATCTCTTCTGCTCCAGACATGACAGCCATCGCCGTCTCCGCAATCTTTACCTCCGTGAATGTCTGCGAAGAAGGAAAGCCTCCGGCCACGGAAGCAATCTTCACATCCTGTGCCGTCAATGCCTGCTTGACGGTTTCCACGAATAGGGGATAGGTACAGATGGCTGCAACGTTCGGCACGTCGGGACGAGTGCCTTCGAAGTCGTTCACACGGTCTGCCAGCTTCCATATGCTTTCCTTCGTATCGATGCTTGTCAGCGAAGTCAAGTCGATGAATCCGTGTATTCGCTTCAACACATCCGGAGTGAAGTTCTCCTTTTCGTGTCTCTCCAAAATCGATGCGACGTGCTTACCGACAATCTCTTTTGTCCCCGCAGGGTCAAACTTGGCGAATGCCTCGTGATACTTATCCATGGTGGGATACTCGTGGTCGTGATCATGATCGTGACCACAGCTGCAATTGTGTTCGTGTGTCATATGTTCAGCTTGTTATTGTTTATATGTCTTTCCTTGTCCCGAGCGGTCTTTTTCTGCAGATTCTTTTCGAAAGCAGCAGTCAAATCCACGCCGGTCTGGTTCGCTATGCAGATCAGTACCCAAAGCACATCCGCTATTTCATCGCCCAAATCGCGGTTTTTGTCGCTTTCCTTAAACGATTGTTCGCCGTATGTTCGTGCCATGATGCGAGCCAGCTCGCCCACTTCCTCTGTCAGAACCGCCATGTTCGTAAGCTCATTGAAATACCGGACACCGTACTTCTTGATCCACTTATCCACTATCTCCTGTGCCTCGCGCAGGGTGATACCATCCATCTTATTCCTTGTTTTGCGAGTCGATCAGAATCGTGACCGGCCCATCGTTCAACAACTCAACCTTCATATCCGCTCCGAACTCGCCCGTAGCAACGGATTTACCTATCTGCAACCCCATCTCGTCGCAAAACGACCGATACATCGGAATGGCAAAGTCCGGCTTCGATGCCTTGATATAGGACGGGCGGTTCCCTTTCTTTGTGGAAGCATGAAGAGTAAACTGGCTCACCACCATAACCTCACCTCCCGTTTCAATCACAGAGCGATTCATCACTCCGTTTTCATCGTCGAATATGCGCAAATTGGCAATTTTCTTGCAAAGCCATTCGACATCTTCCTGTGTGTCGCGGTCTTCGATGCCGACCAATACCAACATCCCGCCACCTATCTGCGACTTAAGTTCCCCGTCAATCGTGACGGAGCAATGCTGCACACGTTGTATAACTGTCCTCATCTCTTATTATTGTTTTAAGCCGTTCATTAATGCTTTCGCTTTTGCCTCGCCAATCAGGCTCTTCAAATCTTCGAAACCGGCTTCGCGGATTCTTTTCACGCTTTTGTAATGATGCAGAAGCAACTCTTTCGTTTTCTCGCCAATGCCCTTGATGCTGTCCAGCTCGGAATGTGTCTGATGTTTGCTCCGTTTGGCTTTGTGGAATGTGATGGCAAAGCGATGCACTTCGTCCTGCACCTCGGTGAAGAAGCGAAACATCCGGCTCTGTATGGGCATTCCTACAGTGACGGGCGGAAATCCGAAAAGAAGCTCCGATGTGCGGTGCTTCCCGTCTTTTGCCAAGCCTGCTATCGGTATGTCCAGATGAAGTTCGTCTTGAATAACCTCTCGAACAACGCCCATTTGACCTTTCCCTCCGTCTGTCAGTATCAAATCCGGTAGGGGAGAGCCTTCGCTTACAGCCCTGCTGTAACGACGGCGCACAACCTCTTTCATTGATGCATAATCGTCGGGACCCGCAACGGTTTTTATCGTGTATTTACGGTAGTCTTTCTTCGATGGTCTTGCCATCTTGAACACCACGCAGCCGGCAACGGCATCGCTTCCCTGCGTGTTGGAGTTGTCGAAGCACTCGATATGTATTGGCAGCTTCGGCAAATGCAGAGCATCCTGTATCTCTTTCAATATACGTGTGCTTCGCTGCTCCGGATTGAGCTTTTCTGTCTGTTTCAGTCTGTCTATCTTGAATTGCTTGACGTTCATTTCCGACAGCTCGAGCAGTTTCTTCTTGTCTCCGCGTTGCGGCACCGTGAACGAGACGTTCTCCAGCTCCATGTCTACGTTAAATGGAACGATAATCTCACGCGCTGTGCTTTCAAAACGCCGACGCATCTCCACGATGCCCAGGCGCAACAGTTCCTCTTTCGTCTCGTCCAGGCGTTTCTTGTATTCAAAAGTGTACGCCTGAACAATCGCTCCATTACCAATATGCAGGAAGTTGATGTAAGCAGATCTCTCGTTTTCTATCAAGGAGAACACGTCTATATTGTGAAGCGAAGGCGTGACCACTGTGGATTTGGAGCGATAGTTTTCAATCGCCATATACTTTTCCTTCACCATCTGTGCCTCTTCGAACCTCTGTTCTCCGGCGAGAGCCTGCATCTCTTCGTATAGATGCTTGCTTATCTCGGATACATTACCACGCAGTATTTCCTTTATGTCTGAAATATTCCTTTGATATTCTTCCTCCGTCTGCAGCCCGACGCATGGTCCCTTGCAACGTTTGATGTGATATTCCAGACAAACGCGATATTTTCCGTCGGCAATCGACTCGGGCGTCAATGGGTATTTGCAGGTGCGCAAAGGGTAGAGCTCTTTCAGCATCTGCAACATGATCTTTGCTGTGGATACAGACGGATACGGACCGAAATATTGAGAGCCATCCTTTATTATACTCCGTGTTTGGAATACACGCGGGAAATATTCGTTCTTGATTGTGATGGACGGATATGTCTTGTCGTCTTTCAGCAACACGTTGTAGCGGGGCTGATACTGCTTGATCAGACTGTTTTCAAGAAGAAGCGCGTCTTCTTCTGTGTCTACGACAATGTATTTGATGTCGCATATCTGACGCACCAACATGCGGGTCTTTGTGCTCTCCGGCTCTTTGTTGAAATAGGACGACACGCGACGCTTCAGGTTTTTCGCCTTGCCTACATAAATGATGGTTCCGCTATCGTCGAAATACTGGTAGCTCCCGGGCTTCTCCGGCAAGGCGGCGAGGATTGTCTTAATATGTCGTTCAATTTCTGCGTTCATTTTATTCCGTTTCACGTGGAACATGTCGTTTTTATCTCCCGAGCAGCACAAGCAGAATGTTTATGTCGCTTGGGGATATGCCCGGGATGCGGCTTGCCTGGGCAATCGTGTCGGGGTCTATACGCGTCAGCTTCTGCCTTGCTTCGGTCGACAGTGACAGGATGGAGTTGTAGTCGAACCTGCCCTTGATATGGATATTCTCAAGACGAGTGATCTTGTCTGCTATTATCTGCTCGCGACGAATGTATCCGCTATACTTGATCAATATCTCCGCCGCCTCAAGAATCTCCTCTTTGCGCGAAGCCGGAATCTTGTTTATCTCCTCGCGGAAGGCGGGCACGAGATCGGCAATGTTTTCCAACGTAGCCTGCGGACGGGAAAGCAAATCAATCAGCTTGCAGCCATGGGTGAGTGGGGCTGTCCCTAATCGTTCCAGACCGCTGTTGACATACTGCGGTTTCACGGAGTAACCCTCAGCAAAGCGGATGATCGTGTCCCTAAGTTCTCGCTTCTCCGTGAGCAGGTCGTAGCGGTCCTGCTTTGCCAAGCCCAAGCGGTACGATTTTTCCGTCAGCCGCATGTCTGCATCATCTTGACGGAGCAGGATGCGGTATTCGGCACGGGAGGTGAACATCCTGTAAGGCTCGTCCACGCCTTTTGTCACAAGGTCGTCTATCAGCACACCGATATAGGCTTCGTTGCGCCCCAAGACGAACGACTCACCTCCGTGACAGCGGATATGTGCATTGATGCCTGCCATCAGCCCTTGCCCTGCAGCCTCTTCGTACCCTGTGGTGCCGTTGATCTGTCCTGCAAAGAAGAGGTTGCGGATTTGCTTCGTCTCCAAACTGTGATGCAGCTGCGTCGGGTCGAAGAAGTCGTATTCGATGGCATAGCCCGGACGATATATATGAACATCGCGAAACGCCGGAACAGCCTGTAAGGCACGTAGTTGTACGTTGAGCGGGAGAGATGAGGAGAAGCCGTTCAGATAATACTCCTGCGTTGTTTCGCCTTCGGGCTCCAGGAACAGCTGATGCCGGTCTTTGTTGGCAAACGTGACAATCTTTGTCTCTATGCTCGGGCAGTAGCGCGGGCCGATGCTCCGGATCTGTCCGTTGTATAGCGGAGAGTCAGGGAGGCCCTCGCGCAAGATATCATGGCATGCTTCGTTGGTGAATGTAGTCCAACAGCTGAGCTGCTTCAACGGGCGGCGCGGATGGAAGTCGAGATACGAGAACTTGTGGAAGTCGTTTTCCCCGGGTTGCTCGCTCATCTCGTCGAAATGCACACTCCTCCCGTCGATGCGAACAGGAGTGCCGGTCTTCATCCTTTCTGCACGTATTCCGAGCGACACCAACTGTTCCGTCAGCCCCGTCGCTGCCGGCTCCGAGATGCGTCCGCCACGAATCTGTGTCTTCCCGATATGCATCAAACCATTCAGGAAAGTTCCGTTGGTCAGAACAACACTTTTCGCCCTGAACTCCACGTCCATATTCGTCCTGACACCGCAAACGGCACCTCCGTCGAGAAGAAGCTCCCTGACGGTGTCTTGCCAGAGGTACAGGTTGGGAAGATTCTCCAATATCCCCCGCCAACAGTCAATGAAGCGGGCGCGGTCGCTCTGAGAGCGCGGACTCCACATGGCAGGACCTTTGCTGCGGTTCAGCATGCGAAACTGTATGGCTGTCCGGTCTGTAACGATGCCCATATACCCTCCCATAGCATCTATCTCACGAACAATCTGCCCCTTGGCAATGCCGCCAACGGCAGGATTGCAGCTCATCTGCGCAATCTTGTTCATGTCCATTGTTATAAGAAGAGTCTTTGATCCTAAGTTGGCAGCCGCAGCCGCAGCTTCGCAGCCTGCGTGACCGGCACCCACCACAATCACATCGTAGTTGAAAGTCATCTTCGTAATCCCCCTGTTCTTCTAAGGGTGGCAAAGGTAGTCATCCTCCCACTTTCGGCTGCCATGGCAAAGGATATTTGTTCCCCGACAACAAGAGAGGTCCGCCCCGCACTGTAACCATCCTGCACTAAATGTTTACGGCTTTTCCAAGGCACGTAAGAAAATTGGCTACTTTTGCGAAAAGAAAAACACGATGGGCACTAAAGAGAAACTGATAAGTCGTTTTAGCAAATTGCCTAAAGATTTCACCTATGAAGAGACGATAAAGTTGCTTTCCGTCTTTGGATATAATGAGCACAATAAGGGCACAACGTCCGGCTCTCGCGTCAGATTCAAGCATCGGATATGGATTATTTGGAATATAAAGGTTATAAAGGGTCTGTGGAGTATAGTAAGGCGGACAACTGTTTTTTTTGGAAAGGTCCTTGGCATGAATAAGGATTTGATTGTTTACGAAGGCAATACTGTTGATGAGTTTCGTAAGGATTTTGAAGCCGGAGTAGAAAGCTATATTGCCGGTTGCAAAGCTGACGGCGTGGAGCCTCGCAAACCCTATAGTGGCACGTTAAACATCCGTATCTCGCCGGAGGCGCACAGCCGCATAGCTGCGTTGGCGAAAGAAGCCGGTACAACAATAAACGGTTACATAAGGCAGGCATTGGAAAACCAGCTTAAATTGGCACACTGATTCCTCCTGCCATAGCAAAGGATGTTTGTGTCTGAAGGTGATTTATATTGAAAACGTACCTTTGCGGGAGGAAAACGAACAAAGCTCAAGAGAATAAATGAAATCGACATCGGAGTATATGGACATTTTGCGTGGCTACATGGCGGAAAACGCTTCTAAGTATAGTATCATCCGTATGGGTATATTTGGATCTGTTGCCAGAGGAGAGCAAACGGAAGGTAGTGATGTCGACATCTGTTTGGAGACATCCAAACCAAGTATGTTTGCTTTGGTTCATATAAAAGATGATCTGCAAAACCTGTTTGGATGTAGCGTGGATATTGTCCGGCTGCGAGACCAAATGGATTCCTTTTTGAGAAACAGAATTGAGAAGGAGGGTATTTATGTATGATGCGGAATTGGTTCGTTCTTCCCTAAAGAAGATACAAACAGCCCTGGAAAGGATATTGGAGAGATCGGAAACGATACTCTCTTCAGATGATTTTTGACGACACCGAGCGGAATGGAGCGGTTGGAAAGCATCTGTATGTTGTTGATTGCCGTAGGAGAGAGCGTCAAGCGTATCGACAAAGCAACAAATGGAGGACTGTTGTCGCGTTATCCCGAAATTGACTGGAAAGGGGTTATGGGAATGCGGGATATCATTGCCCATCACTATTTCGATATAGATGCGGTTGTCGTTTTTGATGTTATGAAAAACAATCTTCCCGCCGTAAAAGAAACAGTTGACAAAATCTTGTCAAAAGACCTACCGCTATATTGAATGAAACACACGAAGCCCCGAAGAACCGGTTCCTCGGGGCTTTCCGTTTACTGCTCAAACGCTGTTTGAACGCCGCTCTTGCTCATCTCGTCGATACAAGGCGGGGATTCATGCGTTAACACCATCCCTTCGCTGTCATCCTGCGCCTCGGCGTGGGTTTTCCCTTCCACCGGTACTATTATATAATGTATGGGCAGGCAAATTGTTAGTCCGGCGT
>CAVIFD010000079.1:0-7115 GCA_963641545.1 bacterium
ACTCTGTCCACTTGACGCCGTCAACCCCCGGACCGCTCGACATGCTGCACACATGACGGACGGCAAGCATCCTTGCCTCCAGCGACCGCACTATCTTTTTCTGCCAATACTGCATCTTCTCCTTGTCCTTGATACATGCCGCCTTTGCCAGTGCCACCTGCATCTCCATCAGTTTCTTTTCGGCAATCTCCCAGTCGGTGTTGTCCCAAAAGTCCGAAAGGATCTTCTTGTCCGCATGTTCGTATATGCGAAACGTCGGTTTGCTCCATTTTTGCTTCGGCTTTTTCTCGCGCGGCTTCCAAAACTGCAGGTTTATATATAATATGATGGGGCAATGGTCCGAGCCGAACACGTTAGGCTGCGTGGTCGACTCCTCTATCTTTTCCTTCAGCGATTCGCTCACGAGAAAGTAGTCGAGCCGCCACCCGCGGTTCTCTTTCCTTTTGAACAGGCGCGTCGACCACCATGTGTACTTCTCTTTTTCTTTGGGATGAACATACCGGAAGCTGTCAACAAACCCGCTTGCAAGTATGGCACGCAGGTTCTCGCGCTCTGTCGACAAGAACCCCTCGTCGTCGCGCTCCGCCCGCTGGTTTTCCGCGTATATGTCATCTTCGGAGACCGTCACGTTGAAGTCGCCGCAGATGATCACCGGCTTTTTCTCTCGCAGCTTCGTCAGGTGAGCCATAAACAGCTTGTCCCACAGGTTGCGGTAGTCTTCCCTGTCGGGGGCATGCTGTGAATTGGGGGTATAGCTGTTGATGAAGTAGAAGGTCTCGAACTCCATCGTGATGATGCGCCCTTCGGTGTCGAAATCGGGGTCACCAAGGTCGTAAGTCACGAGCAGAGGCTTGTGTCGCGTCAGGCACATTGTCCCCGAGTAGCCCCTTCGGTTTTTGCAAAAAGACCAATAAGGGTAGTAGCCCTCCTTTTCGGCAGGCGTGTAAGGGAAGCTCACGCGCGTTTCCTGAAAGGCGTAGATATCGGCATCGGGATATTCGAAAAAGGAGGATGCACCCTTGCGCCACGCCGCGCGCATTCCGTTCAGATTCCAGGATACGAGTTTCATGATATTCTGCAATTTTTCTGCAAAGCTACGTCGCCGGAAGGGAAAAACGGTCCGCCATGACGGTTGGGAAGAGTGGCGCAACTCGTTTCTGACACCAAAAAGTGCTTTTTACTGTCTTTGCAGAGTTGCAATGACTCCGCAAAGCACTTTTTTGTCTCTTTGCAGACTTGCAATGAGACCAAAAAGTTCATTTTAGTCACAACGATTGGTTGCACCTGTCTTTCCCATGGCAGCGGCGGGCGATGGTTCTTGCGACATGGGGATTGCGGGCAAGCCCGCGATGACATTTTCTACTTTAGTTACGGGAGTATTCAGTCTGTCGAAAGCTCGTAGCTGACGCTTCTTCCTTTTTTACCGGCTTGCAGCAAGATGCCTTTGCTTACCAAGTCGGCGATGTCTCGGTTGGCGGTTTCTTGCGAGCAATGGTTGATCTTGTACCATTTGGAGGAATTCATTTTTCCATCGAAGCCGTCGAGCAGCATGTTGATGATCTTCTTTTGCCGCTCGTTGAGAGGCAGAGGGCTGTGTTCGTCCCAAAAGCGTGTTTTTCGCATCACTCTTTCCGTCCGTTGCAGAGCCGTTTCGAGTGCGCCTTTCATCGTTTGCAGGAACCAGGAGATCCACGGCGTTATGTCCATGCCGCCTTTCTGGGCTTGCTCCAGGTGTTCGTAGTAGTCTTTCCGATGTTTGAGGATTTCCGAAGAGAGACTGTAGTAGCGTTGTGATGTTTGGTCGGCTCGGGAAAGAAGCATTTCGGTCAGCGTGCGGCATATTCTGCCATTACCGTCGTCGAAAGGATGGATGGTGACAAACCACAGATGTGCGACGGCGGCTTTGACGACTGGGTCTGTGGTGTTATGGCTGTTGACCCACCGTATGATTTCGTCCATCATGCGTGGCACGTCTTTGCAGGCAGGAGCTTCGTAGTGTACCTTCTCATGCCCCAGTGGTCCCGACACCACCTGCATGGCATCCTCGCCTTGCCGCCAGTTTCCGACGGTGATTTTATACAGACCGCTTCTTCCGGTGGGGAACAGTGCGGCATGCCACGAGAAAAGTCTTTCGGCATCGAGCGGATTATCGTGCTGCTTCACGGCATCCATCATCACCTGCACCACGCCCTCGGTATAGTGGTCGGGCGTTGGCAAACCTTCATAGCGAAGCCCCAGCTGTATGGCGACGGAAGAACGGACACCTTCTCGGCTGAGATTCTCGCCTTCAATCTTGGCAGATTGTACGATTTCCTGCGTCATGGATTCGAGCATGGACAAATTCCGCTCTTCGAAACCGAACATGGAGATCCTGCCCAGCAACTCACCCCTCAGCATGTTCACTTCCGCCAGGCTGCCGGCGATGGCAGTACTGTCGTAATTCATATCGGGCCATTCTTCTCTTTGCCAAATGTATCTTACACCCCTTTTCATATACTCTTGATTTGGTACGATTGACGAATAATCGTTGCCATACTTTTATCGTTTATAAGTGGAATTCCCTGCAAGTATACGGCTTTTGCCTTTTATAAAGGTATCCTTCTCCGCAATTCGCGTCATTTCGTCCGTAAAATATACACGTTCTGCGCGGCGGAAGGCGGGCAGCTACGAGTTTTTGTCGAGGAGCTTGTTGAGGAAGGTCTCCGAGACATTGGGGAGAATCCTTCTGAAGTGATCCATCAGGCGTTGCCGCGACTCTTCTGCCGTGCGACAGGGGTGGCAGGCAGCTTTCCCGAACAGGCTTTCGGGGATGGTCAGCAGCGACCATCCCCAACCGTACGGCTTGCCGTGTTTGTCTTGCGGATAAACGAAATCTTCGGTCACGATGCGGCAACTCATCTGCAGCCTGTTGATGAAGCTGTCGAACCTGCCCCTCATCTTAGGTGCAGTGAACCCGCACGCCTTACGGAGGTCGCGGGTCGTCATGCTGCCGTTCGTTTTCAGTATCTCAATGATGGCTTCCTCAATGCTGCCTTCCTCAGGGGCAGGACGGATGCTCCGGCGGTAGTTGCAGAAGTCCGCCCACCACTCGCGGCTGATGAAAGCCGCCTTGCCGAGGAAGAACTTCCCGTAGGCATATTCGCCGTCGCGGATGATGTCGCCTTTCCACTCCCACAGCTTCCATTCCCAGCCGCCGTCGGGAAAAGCAACGTAACGGCATTCCTCGTCCACCACTTCGTCTGCCGACCACCCCTGCTGCGGCGCAATCCTAAGCAGCGGCAGCATCCCAATCTCGTCGATATATTCCGTCAGCTCGGCGGCAGTCTGTATCATCTTTCGCACCACAGAGTCATCTTACCGGAAATTCCGTAATCCTAAGTGTTGTGCAACCATAAGGGATAAGCTCGATTGTCTCTTCTCCATCGAAATCCCCACCTATCTGAGTGTAGTAGGGGACGGGACCTGCCGAACCTCTCACTTCCGTCCAGTCGTGTACCCTCATGGCTTTCGTCTTTATGTGCACGGGTGCGTTCTCCACGTTCCATGGGTAGGAAGCCACAGTGTCGGACTTCTCGACGGTGAATGCCTCCTTGATATTCTCTTTCGTGAACGATTGCCAGGGCAGGGCATAGTTCCAAGGGCTGTCAGATGTCACTTCGTAGTACCACTTGCCGTAGACTTCCGCCTTGTCGCTCTCGAACATCTTCTTTTCCCAGTGTTCGTTCATCTTCAGCGCGTAGACCAGCGGTCCGCGTTCCACCACGGCGCTGTTCTCATACCAACGGCTGACGGTTACATCCATCGGAAGCTCGAGGCTGAGCACATCGCCGCTTTTCCACTCTCGGTTGATGCGTGCGACGGTTCCCGGGTAGGCATCCACCGCCAAAGGTTCGCCGTTGAGCCTCACGACGGGTCGCTTGCACCACGAGGGTATGCGGAGATGGAACGGGAAGAATGCTTTCTTCACTTTCTTATCCGTAAACGCCACGCGGAAGCTCACCGCCTCATCAAACGGATAGGCTGTCTCCTCCTTGATATTTGCTTCAATGCCGTTTGCCACGCGTGCCGTCACGTTGGAAGGAGCATAGACAAGTGCGGCGATGCCGCCATCTGCCGTGGCGTACCAAAGGTTCTGCACGAACTTGGGCCAGCCTTGATGGAGGTTCGACGTGCAGCAGGGATAGCCGTTGAGCACTCCGAAGACAAGGTCCGTATCCTCGTGAGGAGTCGAGAACTCGCGCCGGTGGCGTGTGACGGAGATTTGGTTGACCTGCTGGTAATACTGGCGGGCGGAGCAGTCGTCGGTCATCTGCGTCGGCAGGGCATTATACGCCACGCGCTCCAGATAGTCTGCCCACTGCATGTCGCCCGTAACTTCAAGCAGTGTCTCGGTGGTAAACATCATCTCTATTGCCGTACACAGCTCCGATCCGGTGGTTGGTTTCCCGAAGCGTAGCATCTCGTCGCCTCCCCACAGCCCTGTCGGAAGCCCGATGGTGTTGCGTATGTCGTGGAGGGCTTTCTGCGTAGCCTGGAGCTGCTTGGCATCCTTGCTTTGCTGATAGTAGACAATCGGCTCCTTGAATCCTTGAGCGAGATTTACACAGTGCAGACTGAGCGGGCGGGTCAGATGGTCCTGATTCATGAACACGTCCGTCCAGTTGAACGTCTGCTTGTGGATAAGCTCGCCGAGGTCGAGCAGGAACTTTTCGCCGGTGATGTTATAGAGCCAATAGACGCTCATAAGGTTGTCGCCACCGCGAAATTCAGCCCACGAGGTCCAGTTTCCCAGCGGGTATTCCGGCAGCTTCGCCAGCTGATAGCGGAAATAGCGTGTCATGAAGTCGATGACGCGACCATCGTGCGTTGCCGTGTAATACTGCTGCATGATTTTAAGCATAACCATCTTGGGCCACCAGTCGTGCGAGTTGTCGCGCTGAAGTCCCGGCTCGTATTCGAGGTCTTTGTCCGGACCGAAATATCCGTCGGGCTTTTGCGAAGCCAGTGCCCATTCAATCCAGGGTCGCGTCTTCTCTATCAGTGTCTGGTCGTTCAAGAGGTAGGCAAGCGGCAGCAGTCCGTCAATCCAATACGGTCCGCGTTCCCACATATCGCCGTCGCCGCCGAGCCAGCCGTTGCGCGGACCAACAACCTTGGTATATATCTCGTCCAAGTGTCCGGTCATCCCGTCTCTCATGCGGACGAGCTGTTCCTTGATCCATCCTTCTGCGCGGATACTTCCGAGAGGCAGCTGGATATAGTCTTTTTGCAGTAACGGATGACGGTTGTTCTGATAATTGCCTGCTGCGGGGGCATTGTCGTTTGTGGCTGCCGTAGCCGTCATGGCGGTGACGGTAGCCGCAATCAGGATTGTCTTTAGTTTGTTCATGATATTGCCTTTGATATGTTTCACGGGTGGGCAAAAGTACAGAAAAAAGCAGTGAAGGATTTCAACAGTCCCATCGCGGCGCGACGGAGGTTGTGAAAAGTTTCAACGGTCCCATCGCATTGCGATGAAGGTTGTGAAAAGTTTCAACGGTTTTTCGGCAACGCGGTGAATTTTGTCTTATGGAAACGGACTACTTTTACGGCTCGGAAAACAAACATATGTCCGTGAGTAATAATAGGTATAGAATATGAGAAAGATTCTTTATTCGGCATGCATATCCTGTGTGTTATGCCTGCTTGTTGGTTGCGACACGAAAAGCAGTAAGAATGAGGCAGGCGATGTGCCTTACAATCCGTATGTGGAAGCCTTTACCTCGGGAAAGATCTCGCGGTACACGCCGGTTTATCTGATCTTCAACCGAGATATTGCCGAGGACAGGCAGAAGGCAGACCGTCTGAAGAAGCTCATCCGCATAAAGCCGGAAGTGGAGGGCAGTTTTTCTTTTGAAAACGGCCGTACCGTCGTGTTCAAGCCGGCGAAAGCATTCGAGCGCGACAAGACCTATCGTCTGACTGCCGACCTCTCCGAATGGTTCGACGCGGAGAAAGAATACAAGGAGTTCACCACGCGGTTCACCACTCTTCCCTTGGCGTTTCGTGCGGACCTTAAGACGATGGATGTCAATGCGAAGAACGAGAACGGATACGACGTGACCTGCACTGTGGTTACTCCGGACAGGGAAACGCCCGAGACGGTCGAGTCTCTCGTGTGTTATTCGGAGAAGGCGGATGCCGTGTGGCAGCATAGTCCGGACGGACGGGGGCATAAGGTCACACTTCGGAATGTGCAGGCAGGCAGCGAGGGGGAGAGGACTTCCGAGCTTTATGTCGCACCAAACAAGGCGGGAGCGGCAGCGGGCAGTTTGCTTTCCATCCCCCTTCCGGGCATGAACGACTTCGGTGTGTATGACGTTACTTATGTCGCCGAGCCGGAGCGTTACGTGGAGGTGACGTTTACAAAGACGTTGGATCCCTCGCAGGATATGCGCGGGCAGGCTTTCATCGCAGGCAACACATCAGAGACAGTGAGCGTGGAAGGAAACCGTCTCAGGCTGTATCCCGACGCGGGACGTAAAGGAACCCTTAACGTGCATCTTGCCCGAGGCATTCGCAGCAAGAGCGGAATGACGCTCACAGAAGACGTTGTTCGTCGGGTCGAGATAAACACCTCTTTGCCCGAGGTGAGGTTCGTGGGGCAGGGGGTGGTCGTTCCGCAATCCTCGGAGCTGAGCGTGCCTTTTCAGGCTGTCGGACTCCGCGGCGTTGTGGTGCGCGTGATAAAGATATTGGAGCAGAACATCGGTCTGTTCCTGCAGGAAAACAACCTTGACGGTACGGCAGACCTTATGCGTGCCGGTCGCCTTGTTGCCCGCAAGACAATCTTCCTGGACGAAGAAGGCAGAGACCTTACGGAATGGAACACTTACGCCATCGACCTTAAGAAACTTATGGAGCCCGAGCCGGGTGCCATCTACCGTGTGGAGCTGTCGTTCGACAAAGATTTGTCGGTGTATTCCTGCGGCGACACGGTGAAGCTCTCGCGTGAGCAGATATTGGCAGATAACGAGGTTAAGTTCAAAGAAGAGCAGTCGCGTTTCGATGATGGCGGCTACTATTATTATAACGGAGGCTTCGATTGGAGCAACTACAGATACAATGAGAGAAAC
>CAVIFD010000080.1:0-7073 GCA_963641545.1 bacterium
AACCAACAGCCCAGCCGAGCCTGTGGCGAAGTCCCACACGTAAGAATCTTTGGTCACACGCGAGAGCTTGACCAGCAGCGTGGCAACATACGACGGAGTCAATACGACATCGTTCCGCTTGTCCTGCGTAAAGCCGAGCCAGCTGTACATCTCGTTGAAGAGTTTCCCCGTGAAGTCGGTGGTCAGACCGATCTTGTAATAAATGCCCAAGGTATCCACGATCTTGACAAAAACCCTTTTCAGTTGGCTTTCTCCCTTTTTCCGGTCGGTTGATATTGTCCGTAGTCAGGGTGTTCTCCAGGGTTCTGATGATAAGATTCTTTTTCTCTTCGGGCAAATGTTTCTCGTTCAGAAAGGCGCGGATCTTTCTCATGATTATGTCGCCGTCCTTGTTGCCCTGCTCCGACGAGGATTTCAGGTCCGACTTTTCAAGCGGTGAGACCTTGTTGGGAATGCCGAGCGTCGCGATAATCGACGCGGCAACCAGATAGACACGGTCGTTTTCTCCCAATCCTTTTTCGTTTTGGTAAATCTCGTTGTTGAGCTTGGTCAGACTTGCGGTGATTTCTTTCTCCCGTTGCTCCTTTATCCTGTCTATCTCCTCTTTTGTCAGATTAAGGGCGTTGACTTTCTCAACGAACTCTTCGAAGTTGGCAGGAGCCAGAAACGAGAAGTCGGAATACTCGCCGACCTTTTGACCGACACCGAAGTTGCTTTTGGAGACATAGTAGACCCCTATCCTGTGTTGCAGCTTACCGTATTCGTCTCTGTATCCCGTCATGCCGATGGCAATGATGTCGGTATAACTCGTGTGGTGGAGCAGGGCGTTTGCATAGTGGACGGCACCGTTTACGGCATACGAGTTGATGTTTTTGAAGTTCGGCTCGTTCTTTGCCGTCCTGTTATCCACTTGACCCTGGGCATCGAGTTTCTCCAATTTGTCTTTATACCCTTTGTATTCGATAAGTACCGGATATCGGTTCATCCGTTTGTCTTGCAAAAGCAATTTGGCATCGGGGCGGTTTCCGCCTGCGCCGCCGTTCTTGGAGAAATAATCTTCAAGAGCTTTGTCGATTTCCTCGTTCAAGGATTCCTGCTCGAGTTTGTAGTCCAGTTTGTAGGATTTGAGCCAACTGCTTGCCAAATCGGCAATGTTGGGTTCAACGGATTGTGTGTTTTCTTTTGCCATTGTCTCTTAAATGAAAAGTTTGCGTCCATAACCTTCAAGACGCAAAGGTATTGCTTTTCCGGCATCCCCCCGACATTCGGGCAGCAGCTATTGTCGGAGCGCGGGATGACAGACACACTAAAGGGATGACAGTGGGTGGGCATCGTGTGATGGCGGGATTTTCTTTTACAGGGCTTTTACGCGGAGGTTGCTGTAGTTGTTGCCGTCGAAACGGATGCTGCTCCCCCCGCCGCCGTTGATTTCGTAGCGGCTGTCCGACTTGTTTTGCGTCACGGCTTGGGTTATGTTGAACCCTTTCAGCTCCGTCTTGCCGTATTTCATGTTTTCGGTAATAACCTCAAACGCCGCCTCGGGCGCAACACGGACGTTCAGGTTGCCATACCGCGCGTCGACGTCCAGTGTCTTGAAATCGGAGGCGAGCTTCTCTATCTCGAGCGAGCTGTATGCCATCTCTTCAACGACAAGCGATTTTTCCACCGCGTCGATCGTCACGTCGCCATACTTGGTGCCGATCTCACCCTCGCGGATGCTCCCAATGCTTACGTTGCCGTATTTGTTTTCAAGGCTTATCTTGTCACACCTGCCGATATTCATGTCCGAATACTTGCTGTCTATCTCGATTTTCCGTGCGCCGCCAATCCTCACATTGCCGCAGTATCCCAAGTCCATCTCAGCCTCTTCCATATTGCCGACCTCCACGTTGCCATACTTCACACAAACCTCGAGGGGCTGCGTGAAGCTGCCGGCTTTGAGATTGCCGTACTTGACTTCCAGGGAGCATTTGCCCTCGTTCTTTTCGGGCATAATGATGTTTCCATACTTCTGTGCAAGCGCCATGTCCGTCGTCTGCGGCATGCTGATGTAGTAGTTGATGGAGAAGTTACCCCTGAAGTTGTTGATCTTCTCTTTGAACGAGGTGACGGCGGAGATGGTGTTGCCGTCTTTACGCAGCTCTATCTGCACGCGGTCGATCATTTCCTGCGCCGCTGCATTGCTTACTGTCTTTGCCTCGATCTCGACGCGTATGGACACTTCGTTCATTGCCCGATACGTCACCGTGGTGTTGCCGTAGCGGTTGTCCGTCTTCAGCACATCGCCCTCCGAGACCTCAAACGATTTGCTGATAACCTTCTTCTTCACGCTTTCCGGCTCTGTGCCGTGGCTGAACGCCGTTCCTGCAAGGAGCATCACCGCCATGAGCAGCAGCGAGCGGACTTTTGTCGTTTCAATCTTCATGATATGTGTCTTTTATCTGTTATTGTTTTCGCTTGTTGCCTGTTTCATGTGGCTCAACACGGTGCTCAGCCCGTCCACACTCGCATTGTAGTGCCGGCTCATGGCAAGCACGCCTTCGCCCGAGCAAGGCAGGGTGGGGAGCACGGTCTCTTCGAACGTGCGGCTGTCTTCCATGATCTGCCGGCTCTCTTCGAGGAGGTCGGCAGTGCCTTTCGTCTGATTTTTGCTGAGGTCTTCCATCTGCAAGATGATCTCGTCCATCTGCATGCGGTAATACATCTGCAGTCCGTCCATTTCTTCCTTCTCGCGGGCAAGAGCCTCCAGGAACTCGTCATCCTCGCTCTGCGGCGTACCTATCAGGAAAAGGAGAGCGAGTGAAGCGGCTGCCGCAAGAGCAGAGAGACTAAAGAGAGAAAAACGTCTCTTCTGCTCGCGGGGCAGCTTCTTCTCGAAACGCTCGAAGTGACCTTCCGGAAGGAAGTCGTCGTCGAAGGCTTCTATGTTATCCTGTATGAAATCCTTTAGTTTATCCATGTTTTTCCTTTGTTATAATGTCCAACAATTTGCGTTTTGCTCTGAGATACTGGCTGCGCACGCTTGGCGGCTGAATGTGGAGGATGGTGGCAATCTCCTCGGTGTCGTACCCCTCGAAGAGGTAGAGCGAGAGGATTACGCGGTATCCGGCGGGCAGCTTGCCCATAGCCTCCTTGACGCGTGCCACGGAATACCGGATCTCTTCCTCGTCAGGCTCTTCTTCTTCCGCCACTTCATAGTTTGCCGGCAGATCGTCCCACTCGGGGGCCTGCCTGCGCACATAGTCGATGGCTGTCCGCACCGCAATCTGCGTTATCCAGGCTTCGAAGCAGGTGCCGTCTTCGTAGTCGCCGATACGGGTGAAAGCCTTCAGCATGGCATCCTGCATTGCCTCCTCCGCGTCGCCGCTGCCCCCGACGATACGCCGGCAGACGGTGTACAGCCTCCGTGCGAACTGCCGGTACATTGCCAGCTGCGCGTCGCGCCTTTCTTTGCGGCATCCTTCTATCAGTTGTTGTATATCTGTTTCGCTCATCTGCCTGTAAAAACGAGGGCGAATAATCGCCCGTTGCATCTTCATCGCGAAAATATCGCAAAAAAAAAGAGAAGCATCCTCGCGACGCCTCTCTCTTAGAACTAAAATGATAAAAAATAAAAGTTATGTGGGAAGGTTTAATTGGTCGGTTGAAAATTGTCTTCTCCCATCATCGGCGCATCTCCCGTAGGAGCCCCGGGCTTGTATTGAAGCTGAATGGATTTGTCGCCGTCGTAGGAGCGATACTTAATTGTCAACGTCACCACTGCATCATCACCTGTCGTTGCGAGGGTGTTCAGTCGGAAAGCCGTCAGCCCCCAACCAAGTCCGCCTGCCAAGTTGCCGTAAGCATTGTGGCGAAACTCCAGGGAGTTCGGCGTGTCGGTCTCCACCAGGTTGATGAAGTGTTTCGTCAGTCCGTCGAAGTAGGTCTCGAACTGGAAGTTGATATACCCGTCTTCGATCCATACCGACTTCATCCACACTGCATCGTTGCCGTATACACTGTCGTTTTTCTCTCCAAGGTTCGGAGCGATCGACTTTGTCAGCACACTGTCGATGCGGTTCACGCGTATTGTATAGTCGTAGCCTTTGACACCGCCGTGCGCACTGTCGCCAAGCAGTGTGAAGTTGATCAGAGCCCGCCTTTCGCGGTCTACACTGAAATAAGGCGTCACGCCGGCTGCGGGCCAGAACGTTGTCGAGTCGTCCCACTGCAAATAATATGCATCGCTGCCCAGCGGCTTGACGGTTGCTATGCCGATACTGCATTTGTCGAGTGAATAGTCGTCATCATCCGAGCAAGAATACAAGGCGGTGGCAAACAATGCTGCTGCCACAGCCACATAAAAAGTCTTCATCGTTTTCATCATCTTCATTTCCTTTCAAATTGTTTTGTTTGACATTCTGAGGGGGAAGATGTACGGGTAAAAAAGAATGTTGCAGTCGCGGCAGAATAAAAGATGTTAACGGGTGAGCGAGTTGTAGATCAGTTCGGCAGTGCGCTCCGACGCGCCTTCTTTCCCAAGTCGGCGGATAACCTCATCGTAGCCACGGGTCATCTCGTTGCGATAATCCTCATCAGAGAGCAGCCTCCCAAGCTCCGCGTGTATCTCCTCGTAAGAGAAACGTTCGGCAAAAAGCTCCTGCACGACACTGTGCCCTGCAATGAGGTTGACCAGCGAGATGTAGCGTGTGTGGAAGAAATGGCGGAAGATGAAACCTGCCAGATGTCCGGCTGCCACATGATAGCACACAGCCTGCGGAACGCGAAAGAGAGCCGTCTCGAGGGTGGCAGTGCCCGACGTGACAAGTGCGGCATAGCTATGCCGAAGCAGGTCGTAGGTCTTGCCGAAGACAATCCGCACGGCGGGATAGTCTTTCATGAAGCCTGCATACATCTCCGGCTCCAACCCGGGGGCACCGGCAATGACCGCCCTGTAATCAGGATAGGCAGCTGCGGCGCGCAGCATCGTCGGCAGGTTGGCGGCTATCTCCTGGCGGCGACTGCCGGCAAGGATGGCAAGGATGGGCTTGTCCGTCGGCAGTCCCTCGTCCGCAGCGAACGTATCGGCTCGCGAGGCTGCTTCCTCATGGAATCGGCAGACGGCATCGACAGACGGATTGCCCACGTAGTCGACAGGATAGTTCAGACCCTGGAAAAACTCCACTTCAAAGGGCAGGATGCAGAACATACGGTCCACGTAACGGCGGAAGTCGCGTATGCGGTATTGCTTCCATGCCCATATCTTCGGCGAGATATAATAGTATACAGGAATGCGGAGCGCGGTCTTCACGTAGCGTGCCATCTTGAGGTTGAAGCCGGGGTAGTCCACCAATATGACCACATCGGGATGGTACTCACGGATATCTTCGCGGCAGGTCTTCATGTTTCGCAGGATGGTGCGCAGGTTTCGCACCACGGCAACAATGCCCATAAACGCCATCTCGCGATAGTGCTTCACCAGCACTCCGCCCACAGCCTTCATCATGTCGCCTCCGAAGAAGCGGAAGTCCGCCTCGGGGTCTTTCTCCTTCAGTGCCGCCATGAGGTTCGACGCGTGCAGGTCGCCCGACGCTTCGCCGGCAACAAGATAGTATCTCATACGGAAAAGCTGTCTTTATGGTTCGCCATCCACTCGTAGTCCGTGACATCTACCTTGCACGGCACGAGCGAAGCATATCCCTCGTCGAGGGCAACCGTGTCGCAGTCGGGGTAAACAGGCTGTGCGTTCTTGAAGTAACCTCCGAGGAGGAACGCGGGGTTGCCGTCGCTGTCTTTCGTGTGCTCGTATTCCTGCACCCAACGCCCTGCTGCCTGGCGGCACACCCGTATGCCTTTCACCCGAGCCACGCACGGCACGTTGAGGTTGAGATAAGTCCCCGCGGGCAGTCCTTCCTTCAATATGCGGCTTGCCACGGTATGAGCCATGCGGCAGCTCTCCGCGAAGTCGGCATCCGCATCACGGCTGAGCAGCGAGACACCCATCGACGGTATGCCGAGCACACACCCTTCGGCTGTAGCTCCCATGGTGCCGGAATAGAGCACGGCGATTGCCATGTTTCCTCCGTGGTTTATCCCCGAGACAATCAGGTCGGGCTGCCTCTCGAGCACCTCGTTCACTGCCAGCTTCACGCAGTCCGTCGGTGTCCCTGTGCAGGCATATATCTTCACGCCGTCTTCGCGCGCCACCTCACGGTAGCTTATCGGCTTTCCCGAAGTGATGGCTCCGCTCATGCCCGAGCGCGGTCCGTCGGGGGCAAACACCATCACCTCGCCGAGGTCTTTCAAGCACTGTGCCAGGCAACGTATCCCCTTTGCCTCCACCCCGTCGTCATTCGTTATCAGTATCATCGGTAAGTTGAGTTTTTCTTTGTTCTTCTCCATCATTCATCACCAAAAAAAACCATTGCCACTCATCTCAGTCCATTTCATAAACATCTCCAGATAATTGTCTTTTATGAATCTTCTGATGATCCGCAATTCTTTATCTGTCAAAACGCCCTGCTCCTTAACGACGGTGTCACCGTTGCCTTTTACAAACAATTTGGCAGAGCCGTATTCCGTCAATCTGCGATTGCCGGCATGCACATGCATCGCTTCCACCACGCAATGGGATGTGAAATAGAGATAATACCCGCAAATCATAAAATCATAATACTTAGGCATAGGCTTCTTCCATTATTTCCTTGTTACGATTCCAATACTTCAAGACAACGGCAATCTCTATGTCATCCATGGTCGTTTCCAATGTCTCTCCCTCTTTCGTCATAACGAGGGCGTGATAGGGAGCATGCAGACCCACCACGCGAACAAACCCCTCTTCGGTTTGCGAGAAAGCATAGCCACAGACTATCATCTCAGCTTTCTCTGCTATTTCTTGGATGTCATTCGTATTCATGATAATCTATTTTTACGGATTCTATCGGTTTAAGGAAAGTCTCCGGATTTATATACAGGTTCTTCAGTATCGGCAGGAGGTCGATGTATTCTTCGGTAGGTCCCATCCCCTCATAATCTGCTTCCACGACAATGTAACCCTTGTCCCAATCCTTCACCTTCATGTATCGTTTGAGACG
>CAVIFD010000081.1:0-7036 GCA_963641545.1 bacterium
TTGCCGAGAATATCGGGAAGTGTATAATGCGTAAGGTGGCTTATGTGGATGGCGAGCGTGAAGTGTTGCAGGATACGAACAACTCTACCGTCGACTTCACTCCTGCCGCAACGCCGAGCTTGTTCGGCAAGTAACCCGTTTCCGTCAATATGATGCGAATCCGATTTGTCATAATATTACTGATTGCTTTGCCGGCAATGTGTCGACAGCCTGCCTTCGGGCAGACTGCCGACACACTTGCTTTGTCCGACAAAGCCGTACGCACGGCTTCTGTGGCAACTGCCTTTCGGGGCGAGGTGTGGCAAAGCCCTGCCCTATACTATTATTATACGCCGTACACATGGACGACGATCGACGTAAACGGCACGTATCATGACAAAGGAAAAGCATCTCTGAGACAGGAAGGCGACGAAGATATTCGCATAGGCGTTGATGTCAGCTCTTTCGTCATACTCTCCGGACGCGACCGCGTGTTCGGCTCTGCCGGATACCGTAGCGAGAGGCAGGAGAACGTTGTATGGAACGAGAACATCGATTGGAGACTTGTTGCCCCTTACGTTACCGGAGATTCCATCGGAGGGTTCCTGAAGGGAGAAACGTATTACTTCAACGGAGGCTATGCTGCCGAGACGGGACCGTGGTCGTGGGGCATCACAGGCGGCTACAGGGCGTCGCATAACTATCGCGACAAAGACCCGCGTCCGCGCAACACGGCTTCCGACCTCTCTTTCTCTTTAGGCGCAGGCCGTCGGTTGGGGGCATACAGAATAGGTGTCTCCGCCGGTTTCCGGCTTTATCAGCAGAAGAGCGAGATCTCTTTCCTTGCCGACAAAGGTTCCACCTCGGTCTACCATATGTTGGGGTTGGGTATGGATTACGTGCGTTTTGCCGGAAACCAGACAGGGACGAAGCATCAGGGCACGCAGTGGGGCGGAAGCATAGGCATCCTGCCGGTGGATTCCGAGAACGGTGTGTCTGCCTCTGTTGGCATCACCCACATGGCTATGGACAAGAAGCTGAGCGGTGCCAACAACCTGACGCTTCTGAAAGCCGGCACGACCGATTGGTCGGGAAACGTCGCATGGATGCGGCAGCTGCGCAGGGCGGAGCATGTTGCCGTAAAGCTGTGTGCAGACCATACAATCCGTAAGGGAACGGAGAATATCTACGGGGAAGCCGGCGGAAGCTCTTACGGCGAGCTTATCAGCACATCCCCGGGCACGAAGGTGGCAAACAGCCGCTTTACGGTGTGCGGCATGTGGGAAAAGCTGCCGAGAGAAGAGCAGTCGTGGGGCGGCGCGCTCGTCCCAAGCGTGGGATACCGTCGGTTGGAGATGGACTACACTGCCGTGTCGCGATATGTTCACCTCTCAGCTTTGGAGTGCGAGCTGCGTGCCCGCGTGCAATACCGAAAGAGACTGCTGCGGCTCACGGCAGAAGCCGACGGCGGATATTTTGCAGGTCTCTCGGCGGAGCAGTCACTGCCCGGATCGGCGGCATCGAAGTCATCGGCACAGACACTGCTCGCGAACGTCTCTTATCTGTCCGACAGCTACGGCACGGTTGGTGTCCGCCTGCAAGGCGATTATCCTGTCTTGAAACAATATAACCTGTCTTTGTCCGTTCAGTGGACGACGGCTTTTTACAAAGAATGTGGGACGACCCGGTACGCAGCTTGCTCGCTGGGTGTCTTTTTCTAAGAAACAAATCAAAAAACAATCAGTATATGAAACTCAAGTTTATGGTTGCTGCAACCTTAATGGCAGCATTGGTGACAACCACTTCTTGTGGAAACAGTAAGAAACAGAGCAGTGAGGAGAACGCCACAGTGGAGGCGGCTTCTGCGGCGATGAGCATCGACGACCTTATGGCTGATGCCGAGGCGTTGGTGGGTAAGGAAGTGAACATCGAAGGTATATGTACACATACCTGCAAGCACGGAGCAACGAAGATGTTCCTCATGGGTAGCGACGACACGAAGACCATCCGCGTCGAGGCATGCGAGCTTGGTTCGTTCGACACAAAATGTGTCAATGCCATCGTCACCGTGAAAGGAACGCTGAAAGAAGACCGTATAGACGAAGGCTATCTTCAGAATTGGGAAGCAAAACTGAAGGCACAGACCGAGAAGGCGCATGGCGAAACGGCTGCCGGATGCGATACGGAGAAGAAAGCACGTGGCGAGACGGCAAACACCCCCGAGGCTCGTATAGCAGACTTCCGCGCAAAGATTGCCGCCAGAAAAGCTGCCGACGGAAAGGATTATCTGTCGTTCTATCACGTGGATGCAATCTCGTATGAAATCGCAGAATAAAGGGGCGACGCTGCGCCGATGGTGCAGGGTTATCCACCGTGATCTGTCGTTCTTCTTTGCGGGGATAATCTTGATTTATGCTGTTTCCGGTATCGTGATGAACCATAAGAACAGCATAAATCCGCATTACACGGTGACCCTGACGGAATACAAGATAACCGAGGACCTTTCGGACAAGAGCCGCGTCAGCGAGGAGACCATCAAGGCTCTGCTGAAGCCGCTCGGCGAGGAGAAAAACTTCACCAAGTATTACTACCCCAAGCCCGACAGGATAAAGGTGTTTCTGAAAGGCGGCTCGAGCCTTGTTGTCGACACTGAGAGCGGGGATGCCGTCTACGAGAGTGTGAAACGCCGTCCGCTGATCTCGTCTATGGTGCAGATCCATTATAACCCGGGCAGGTGGTGGACGTGGTTTGCCGATGCCTTTGCGGTCTGCCTGATCGTAATCACCCTCAGCGGGCTGGTGATGAACGGCGGCTCGAAAGGGCTATGGGGTAGGGGAGGCATCGAGCTTATTGCCGGCATCCTCGTTCCGATCCTTTTCCTCGCCTGCTTCTAACGACGAACAAAAACGAAAACGAAATGAGTGCAATAATAGAATGTAAGAACCTGACGCACTACTACGGTCAGCGCAAGATATACGAGAACCTGAGCTTCGAAGTGCCTCAAGGTCGTATCCTCGGGCTGCTCGGCAAGAACGGCACAGGGAAGACGACAACCATAAACATATTGAGCGGCTACCTCCGTCCACGTTCGGGCGAATGCCGCATCTTCGGCGAGAACATCCAGACCATGAGTCCCGCCCGACGCAAAGACATCGGGCTGCTGTTGGAAGGGCACGTGCAATACCAGTTCATGAACATCGCGCAGATCGAGAAGTTCTACGCCTCGTTCTACCCGGGGCAGTGGAAGAAGGAGGCATACTACGACCTGATGAACAAGCTGAAGGTCGCCCCCGGGCAGCGCATCTCGCGTATGTCCAACGGGCAGCGTTCGCAGGTGGCTCTCGGGCTTATCCTTGCGCAAGACCCCGAGCTGCTTATCCTCGACGACTTCTCTCTCGGGCTCGACCCCGGGTATCGTCGTCTCTTCGTGGACTACCTGCGCGACTATGCACGCTCGGAAAACAAGACCGTCTTCCTCACTTCGCATATCATCCAGGACATGGAGCGGCTGATAGACGACTGCATCATCATGGACTACGGCTCCATCCTTATCCAGCAGCCCATCGAGACGCTGATGAGAGACCTTCGGAGATACACTTGCACCGTGCCCGAGGGCTACGAGCCGCAGCTGCCCTCAGAGTGTTATCATCCGTCGGTGATCCGTCAGACAATGGAGACGTATTCATTCCTTCCGCCCGAGGGGATGGAGCATCTGCTGAAGGAACGGCAGGTGCCTTTCACCGACCTGCAGCACGCGAACGTCAGTTTGGAAGATGCCTTCATCGGTCTCACAGGAAAGTATTAACCCCTTAGGAAAAAGAACAGAACAGAAAATGATACAAGCCATATTTTATAAGGAATGGATAAAGACGCGCTGGTACTTGCTGCCGGCAACGCTTTTCTTGATAGGGATGACGGGCTACCTGATGCTTCGCGTCAGCCGTGCAACAGCCTTGCAGGGAATAGAACATCTGTGGGTGGTGATGGTGCAGAAGGATGCGATATTCATCGACTTGCTGCAGTTCGTACCTCTGATTGTCGGCATGCTGCTCGCTGCGGTGCAGTTCTTTCCCGAGATGCAGCGCAAATGTCTGAAGCTGACGCTTCACCTGCCTTATTCGCAGAAGAAGATGGTCATGGCAATGCTGGCATACGGCATACTTGTGCTCGCGGCGTGCTTTGCCACGAGCTTTGTCGTCATGTGCATTTACCTGCCGCAGCATTTCACCTCCGAGTTGGTCTTTCGCATCCTGCTCTCTGCCGCCCCGTGGTTTCTTGCGGGGTTTGCCGGCTATCTGCTTATCTCGTGGATATGCCTCGAGCCGACGTGGAAGCGACGGGTGTTCAACCTGATTGTTGCGGCACTGGTCGTCCGTGTCTACTTCCTGGCATCGGGGGCAGAGGCATACAACGCGTTCCTGCCTTGGTTGGCAATATACACGTTGCTGCTCGCCTCGCTCTCGTGGATTTCCGTGGTGCGCTTCAAGGAAGGAAAGCAAGACTGACAGAATATATGTACACTAAAAATACAGACAGACATGATTCGATTTAGCAAGATATTTCTCTACATCACAGTGGCAATACTGCTTGTTTGGCAGTTGCCATGGTGTTACGCGTTCCTCTTGATGAAGCCTGCCAAGACTCCTTTCACCATGTATAGCTCCGTCCTGGGCGATTTCATCATCACCGAGACGGGCAGCAACAAGGAAGTCACGCGGCACGACACAAAGGGCAACGTCTTCACGCAGCAGGAAGTGGACAGCCTGCTTCCTACCTTCTTCGTGCGCCAGCTTACGGCAGACGAACGTTTCCCCGACACGCTCCTTGGCAGAGCCGTCAGCCCGAAAGACGTTCAGATGACAAACTTTACCTTTCGGAGCACGCCCTCTGCCATCAATGCACCGCAGACAGGGCTCTACTTCCTTATGGAGTCGATGTCGAAGCGCGTGGACCTGAAGATGCCCGAAGATGCGTTTCGTTTCACCGACAAGGGCATTGAGTTTATACGCATGGAGACGAACAGCGTGAACGAGGCGAAGAGCAAGCTGTTTACCGACATGATGACGCAGAAGGGTTTTGTCTTCCCCGCGAGCTATGCTTCGGGCAACCCGACGACGCGCAAGGACTACGACGAGGGTTACATCGTTCTGGATGCCGAGCATAAGCTGTTTCACCTGAAGTGCACCAAGGGTCGCCCCTACGTGAAAGCTATCCCGCTGCCCGAGGGCGTTGTGCCCGAGTATGTGTTTATCACGGAGTTTCGCAGCCGCCAAACCTTGGGGTATATGTCGGACAGTACGCACCGTTTCTATGTGATAGCGAGCGACGGCAGCATTGCGAAGACTGCCATCCCCGCGTTCGACCCTGTGAAAGACGAGCTGACCATCTTCGGGAATATGTTCGACTGGACGGTGAAGCTCTCCACAGACAAAGACGACTATTACTACGCCTTGGATGCCACGGACTATTCGCTCGTCAAGGAATATGCCTATAAGGACATGAGGCGCAGCATCCCGGGGCTGACGTTTACCTCCCCCGACGACAAGTTCGTGAAGCCCCGCTTCTAAAAAACAACGAAGGGATCTCCCAAAAGAGGTCCCTTTGTTATTTCGACGCACGTCGAAAGTATCACAGAGTGTTCCGAAATGGTTTTGACGCATGTCGAAGGTATTACAGAGTGCCCCGAAATGGTTTTGACGCACGTCGAAAGTATCACAGAGTGCTCCGAAATGGTTTTGACGCACGTCGAAAGTATCACAGAGTGCCCCGAAATGGTTTTGACGCACGTCGAAAGTATCACAGAGTGCCCCGAAATGGTTTTGACGCACGTCGAAAGTATCACAGAGTGCCCCGAAATGGTTTTGACGCACGTCGAAAGTATCACAGAGTGCCCCGAAATGGTTTTGACGCACGTCGAAAGTATCACAGAGTGCCCCGAAATGGTTTTGACGCAGGTCGAAGGTATCACAGAGTGCCCCGAAATGGTTTCGACGCACGTCGAAAGTATCACAGAGTGCTCCGTAGTGGTTTCGACCGTGGTCGGAGGTGGTAGCGAGTATGTATGGAGAGTTGAGAGGGGGAAAACAAAAGAGGCTGCTCCTTGCGGGACAGCCTCGGGTATGTTTTGAGGGGAGGACAGGGGTTATTGCCTGCCTTCCAAGGTTACGTTCGGGTCTATTTTCTTTATCATTCCCTGAAGAACGGCACCGGGACCTAACTCGATGAAGTGGTCGGCACCGGCGGCAATCATGTTTCGTATGCTCTGAGTCCAGCGGACAGATGCCGTCAGCTGCGCAATGAGGTTTGCCTTGATTGTCTCGGGGTCGGTCTCGCCAACTGTGCTTACATTCTGGAAGACGGGGCAGGAGGGCGTGTGGATAGGTGTTCCCTTGATAGCCGCAGCCAGCTCCTCTCGCGCCGGCTCCATGAGTGGCGAGTGGAACGCGCCTCCCACCTTCAGCTTCAGGGCGCGCTTGGCTCCTGCCGCAAGCATCTTCTCGCAGGCAAGGTCGATGCCCGTGATGGTGCCGGAGATAACTATCTGCCCGGGGCAGTTGTAGTTTGCGCAGACAACCGTCTCGTTCGTGATGGTTGCACAAATCTCTTCCACTTTCTCGTCGGGCAACGCCAGCACGGCAGCCATGGTCGATGGTGCGGCTTCGCAGGCTTTCTGCATTGCCATAGCCCGTTTGGAAACCAGCGTCAAGCCGTCTTCAAACGACAACGCACCTGCTGCGACAAGGGCAGAGAACTCGCCCAAAGAGTGACCGGCGGTCATGTCCGGCTTAAACTGTTCGCCCGATGTCAGGGCGAGAATAACCGAGTGCAGGAAAACGGCAGGCTGCGTCACCTTTGTCTGACGCAGGTCTTCGTCGGTGCCCTCAAACATAAGATCCGTGATGCGGAAACCGAGAATCCCGTTCGCTTTTTCAAACAATTCCTTGGCAAGGGCGTTACTCTCGTAAAGGTCCTTACCCATCCCGACAAACTGTGCTCCCTGACCGGGAAAAACGTACGCATTCATCATTCTAATACTATTCTAATACTGTTTTAATAC
>CAVIFD010000082.1:0-6843 GCA_963641545.1 bacterium
GCAAGTTGTATTGTTGTATATCAGCAACTTGTATTTATTTAGTTGACCCTGGATAATGACCTAAAAGGGGCATACACCATCGGAAAACACGCTCTATCACTGCCCCATATTGGTCATTTTAAGCCATTATGGCGACATGTTTGACACAAACTGAATTTTATGCTGAAAACTTTCACGCCCTTAGACGGGCTTAGGCGAAGTCACGATAGCGGTTCTGCCCACTGGAATGTACCTCAAACCGGCGTTCTTGGACGGGCTGGGGGGGATGATGAGAGGGAAAACGGGAATAAAAACGGGAATAAAAAAAGTCCGCTAACCCATGGGGTTAACAGACCTCTTTCATGGTGGGCGTTGACGGATTCGAACCGCCGACCCTCTGCTTGTAAGGCAGATGCTCTGAACCAGCTGAGCTAAACGCCCTCTCTATCAATGTGGATAAAAACCACTCCGCGCTCGCCTTATCTCCCTAAGGCGCGGCAAATGTACGCGCTTTTTCATTAACACCAAACCTTTGGACTGAAAAGTTGAAAAAAAAATGTCGCATCCCGTTGATATGAAGAATTGTCGTAACTTTGCGAACCCATATTACACACGTATATATACATATTAGGTATGATATTTTCATCATTGACAGCCATATCACCCGTGGATGGGCGGTATAGGAGTAAGGCTGAGAACCTGGCGGCATACTTCTCCGAGTACGCATTGATCAAATATAGGGTGAAAGTGGAGGTGGAGTATTTTATTGCTCTCGCAGAGTGTTTGCCACAGTTAAAGGCGTTGCGTGCGGCGGAGGATGGCGAAGCGTTGCGCAAGATATACAGAGACTTCGGTGAGGAAGACGCCGCGCGTATCAAAGACATAGAGAGCGTGACCAATCATGACGTGAAAGCGGTGGAATACTTCCTCAAGGAGAAGTTCGACGCTCTCTCGCTCACCGGCTATAAGGAGTTTATACATTTCGGACTCACTTCGCAGGATATCAACAACACATCCATTCCGTTGGCAATGAAGGATGCGTTGAACGAGGTGTATTATCCGAGCATTGCGGAGGTGATCGGCACGTTAAGGAAATACGCCGAGGAGTGGATGAACATCCCGATGCTGGCAAAGACACACGGACAGCCGGCATCGCCTACCCGCCTCGGCAAGGAGATAATGGTGTTTGTGTATCGGCTGGAGCAACAGGTGGCACTGCTGAGGAGCATGCCTGTGTCTGCCAAGTTTGGCGGGGCAACAGGCAATTTCAATGCACATCATGTTGCCTATCCGGAATACGACTGGAGAGCTTTCGGCAACAGGTTTGTGAACGAGGTGCTGGGTCTTAGCCGAGAGGAATGGACCACGCAGATATCGAACTACGACAATCTTGCAGCCATCTTCGACGCTCTGAAGCGCATCAACACGGTGCTTATCGACCTGAACCGCGACTTCTGGCAGTATATCTCCATGGAATACTTCAAGCAGAAGATCAAGGCGGGCGAAGTCGGCTCGTCGGCGATGCCGCATAAGGTTAACCCTATCGACTTCGAGAATGCGGAAGGCAACCTCGGTATGGCAAATGCCATCCTTACGCATCTGGCAGCGAAGCTCCCGATATCGCGTCTGCAAAGAGACCTGACCGACTCCACGGTGCTGAGGAACGTGGGTGTGCCACTGGCTCATATCGAAATAGCATTCAAGAGCATGACCAAGGGATTGGGCAAGCTGCTGTTGAACGAGAGCGCTTTGCATAGGGATTTGGATAATTGCTGGGCTGTCGTGGCTGAAGGGATTCAGACCATTTTGCGTCGCGAGGGCTATCCGAAGCCATACGAAGCACTGAAGGCGTTGACCCGAACCAACGAAGGTATCACGGAGAAGTCGATAAGCAACTTTATCGAAACGCTGAATGTCAGTGATGAGGTGAAAGCAGAATTGAAGGCTATCACGCCGCATAATTATACAGGTATTTAGTGTGAAAACAAACAAGTAGCCGTGAGGCTGCCTATTCGTTAATTATTTATCAACTTTAAGGCAATGAACACAGAAGAAAGAGATGAATCCAGACCGCGTCCCGAAAAGGAGATACAGGGTGTCAATCAGGGGAACGCAAATCAAGAAAGAGAGAAAAAACCTTACAACCAGGGCTACAACCGTCCTGAAGGTGGCAACTATGAACGGAGACCATATAACCGTCAGATGAGGGACAACCGCGGCGGTTATAACAACTCTTATGGAGACAACCGTCATGCGTATGGCGACAGGCAGAGCCGTCCTCGTTTCGAGGGTCGGGGTGGTGGCTACAACAACGGTGGCGGATATGGCGGCGGCAGACCGTCTTTCAACAACCACGGTGGTCGCGGTGGCTATGGTAGCAATGAAGGAGGATACAACAATCGTCCTGCGTATGGAGGTGGTCGTCCTTCCCGCCAAGACTATGGAGAAGAACAGACAAGGGCTTATTCGGCTACTCCCGACGGGAATGTAGCGGGCGACAGCGCAAGGAAGAGAAGACAGAGAGTGGGCGAACGTGCGAACAACATGTACGACCGGCGTGGCAACTATGGCCCAGGGAGACCTTCTTACGGCAACAACCGTGGTGGCGGTAATAGCAACAACCGTCAGCAGCAGCGCCGCACGAACAACCACAACCCGAACGCCAAGTACAACTTCCAGAAACAGCTGAAGTATAAGGAGGTGTTGGCAGACCCTAACGAGCCTATCCGTCTGAACAAATTCCTGGCTAATGCAGGCGTTTGCTCGCGCCGTGAGGCAGACGAGTATATAGCTGCCGGCGCAGTGAAGGTGAACGATGTTGTCGCCACCGAACTGGGCACGAAGATAACCCGTCAAGACAAGGTTGAGTTTGGCGGCAAACAGGTGCAGATAGAGAGCAAGGTATATATCGTGTTGAACAAACCGAAGAACTGTGTGACTACGTCCGACGATCCGCAGGAGCGTCTCACCGTTATGAAACTGGTGAAGAACGCTTGTAAGGAACGTATCTATCCGGTAGGTCGTCTCGACCGTAACACAACAGGAGTGTTGCTGCTGACGAACGACGGCGATCTGGCTGCGAAGCTGACACACCCGGCGTTCAAGAAGAAGAAGATCTATCACGTTTGGCTGGATAAGGATGTGGCAGTTGAGGATATGGAAAAGATTGCCGAAGGAATAGAGCTGGAAGATGGCGAGATTCATGCAGATGCCATCAGCTATGCCGGCGAAGACGACAAGAAGCAGGTTGGCATCGAAATACACTCGGGGCGCAACCGCATTGTGCGTCGTATCTTCGAGACATTGGGATATCGCGTGATGAAGTTGGATCGTGTGTATTTTGCCGGACTTACCAAGAAGAACATCGGACGCGGAAAGTGGCGTTATCTTGACGAACGTGAAGTGAACGCTCTGCGGATGGGTGCTTTCGAGTAAGAAATACGGCGATTATCTAAGAATAACATACAGAAATGGAAATAATTACGAGAACAAAGATTGTAGACCTGCTGAAAAGCGAAGCCTACGGCACGACAGTCAACGTAAAGGGCTGGGTCCGTACCCGCCGAGGAAGTAAGTCGGTCAGTTTCATCGCTCTTAACGATGGCTCTACAATAAATAATGTTCAGATTGTTGTGAATGTGGCAAAGCTGGGCGAAGAGCTCCTCAAGCCGATTACCACCGGCGCATGTATCAGTGTGAACGGTACGCTGGTGAAGTCGCAGGGGCAGGGACAGACGGTAGAGATTCAGGCTACGGAGATTCAGATCTACGGCACTGCCGACCCTGCCACCTATCCGCTACAGAAGAAGGGTCATTCGCTTGAGTTCCTACGCGAGATAGCACACTTGCGCCCCCGTACCAACACGTTCGGCGCAGTGTTTCGCATACGTCACAACATGGCAATAGCCATTCATAAGTTTTTTCACGAGAGAGGATTCTTCTACTTCCATACGCCTATCATCACAGCGTCGGACTGCGAAGGCGCAGGGCAGATGTTTCAGGTGACAACCTTGAACCTCTACGACCTGAAGAAAGACGAAAGCGGCTCCATCGTCTACGACGACGACTTCTTCGGAAAGCAGGCGAGCCTGACAGTGTCAGGTCAGCTGGAAGGGGAACTGGCTGCCATGTCGTTGGGCGCAATCTACACGTTCGGACCAACGTTTCGTGCCGAGAACTCCAACACTCCGCGACACTTGGCAGAGTTTTGGATGGTCGAGCCGGAGGTGGCGTTCGCCGACCTAAGGGAGCTGATGGACTTGGAGGAAGTGTTTATCAAATACTGCGTGCAGTGGGCACTGGACAACTGTATGGATGATATACGGTTTCTCAGCGACCACTTCGACAAGGGTCTTATTGAACGTCTACAACAGGTGGTGGCAACCGATTTTGTGCGCCTGCCCTACACCGAAGGCGTGAAGATACTTGAAGATGCCATTGCCAAGGGGCATAAGTTTGAGTTCCCCGTTTACTGGGGGTGCGACCTTGCCAGTGAGCACGAACGCTACCTGGTGGAGCAGCATTTCCGCAAACCGGTCATCATGACAGATTATCCGAAGGAAATTAAGGCTTTCTACATGAAGCAGAACGCCGACGGGAAGACGGTTCAGGGAACAGATGTGTTGTTCCCGCAGATAGGCGAGATTATCGGAGGAAGTGTGCGCGAGGAGAATTACGACAAGCTGATGGCTCGTATTACCGAGCTTAACATCCCGATGAAGGACATGTGGTGGTATCTTGACACACGTCGCTTCGGCACAGCGCCCCATGCGGGCTTCGGCTTGGGTTTCGAGCGGTTGCTCCTGTTCGTAACGGGCATGACAAACATCCGCGACGTGATCCCGTTCCCAAGAACTCCGAACAACGCTGATTTCTAACAGTACGGGATAAACCCAAATCGGTCATTAGAACAACAATTTTTGTGGTCGGTTTTGTAATTGCTTGATTATAAGCTTTTAGCAAACAGAGATTTCTAATGACCGCCATTAGAAAAATGGTTTTACAAATGATTTATTCTCAGTGTGTTACAAACTTAACCACGGATTATTACACTTCTAATGACCGATTTGGGATAAACAGATTAGACAAAAACGAGGGACATGCCGAGTGGCGGCGTGTCCCTCGTTTTGGGATACAGACCCCTCTACAAAATCGAATAATCTTTACTCGTCGTCCAAGTCGATAGGTATCTGTCGCTTGAAGGCCTCCTTAAAGGATATCAACGTCTCTGTCCGTGCAAGCCCCAACGGCTGCAGCTTGTTATGGATAATATCCAGCAGATGCTGGTTGTTTCTCGCATATATCTTGATAAACAGGTCGTATTGCCCCGTCGTGTAATGACATTCCACGACCTCCGGGATATGCATCAATGCCTCCGTCACGGAAGGGAACTGCCCCGGGGATTTCAGATACAACCCCATGTAAGCGCAGGTCTCGTAGCCAACCTTCGTGTTGTCCACGATAAACTCCGACCCCTTGATAACGCCGAGGTTGGTGAGCTTCTGTATCCTTTGATGTATGGCAGCCCCCGACACATCACACTCCCGTGCCACCTCCAAAAAGGGTATGCGGGCATTGCCTATAATAAGATTCAGTATCTTCTCGTCCAGTTCGTCCAGTTGATGGTGTGCCATAATTCATGTATATTTGTGCGTATATCGCTATGATCAGTTACATTTTGTCACAAATATAGGAAATATATGATAATCGAATGTGGGCGTATTGCAAATTCATCCGACACATTGTTGGATAAAGTGGAAAAGACGTACAACAACTCCTTTCCTGAGGCAGAACGGCGTGAGTTTTCTTTGGTGAGAGAGTTGGTAGACATTGAGCAACGTTTCAGCGTCTTTACGCTGATGAGGGATGACGAGTATGTTGGGTTCATCACGGCATGGAGCTTTTCAGGCTTTACATATATAGAGCATTTTGCCGTCGATCCGTTAGCCCGCAATGGTGGTGTAGGTGGGCAGGCTATGCGGGCTTTCATGGCGTCTTGCGGCAATCCGATAGTGCTTGAAGTGGAGATGCCCACCGACGAGATGAGTGTGCGGAGGATCTGTTTCTATGAACGACTCGGTTTTACGCTTGACGATCACATCTATTTCCAGCCGCCCTACCGCGCGGGCGAGCAATCCTTGGAGATGCGACTTATGAGCTATGGATGCCTTGACCTGAAGCAGTCGTTCGAGGAAGTAAGGCGAAACCTTTACCTGTATGTCTACGGCACCGGGTGACCAACGGTAAAAAGAAAAGGCAGAACTCTTAAAGCCCTGCCTTCTCCTCGATTATTTATTCTCAACTTTAGTCGACGCGTTGCCTTGCCGAATAGCTGATCTTTAACGCGTATGCTTCACGAAGAGCCTGCTTTACGTCTGTGATAACACCCATCTTCGTGCCTTGGTCGGCTTTGATGGATACGGTCATAAACGGCTGGTCTTCCTCTTTCATACTTGACTTTTCCTGTGCGATGTATGTCTCGATCTCGTTTACCTCAGCGAACTGGTCGTTCAGCTGCAAACGAGTCTCGGAACCCATCTTAGCCCTCAATTCCTGAATCGGTTTACCAACATAGATGAACGTCACCAAAGATTTCTTTTCCAGCTTTTGAAGCTCTGTGGCTTGCGGAGCCTGGAAAACCACCTTTAAAGTAACCTCACGCATAGATGTTACCATCATGATGAAGAACAGGAAAGCAAACACCAAGTCAGGCAATGATGAGGTATTCAATTCGGGCATTTCTCTGCCGCCCGCACTACTAAATTTTCCCATTACTTTCTGTCTCCATAATTTTTAGGTTCTGCTTCTGATATCTTTTGCGGATATATCATCTGCACAGCTTTTTGTTGTTCTTCTTCCAAATCA
>CAVIFD010000083.1:0-6833 GCA_963641545.1 bacterium
GGGGGGGAAGGGTGTGTGACCAATCGTTGCGACGGGAGAAAACACTTTTTGCCGCTTTCGTTGTACCTTCGCGCGTGTTTTAGAAAACAAGGAGAATGAAAATGAAGAAGACATGGAGTATGGTGGTTGCCTTGGGCATCCTGCTGTCTGTATCCTGCGAGGCTTACGGGCAGTCGTTGAAAGACATTTTGAAATCGTCTGCCGTGAAAGACGCGGTGACATCCATCACGGGTGGCAAGACGCTGACGGCGGAAAACCTGACGGGGACGTGGACGTATAAGAACCCTGCGGTGAAGCTGGAGAGCGACAATACGCTGAAGAGCGTTGCGGGAAGTGTGGCTGCCGGAGAGGTGGAGGAGAAGCTGAAGGCGTATTGCGCAAAGGCGGGTATCGTTGAGGGGCTGTTCAGCTACACCTTCAAAAGCGACGGCACGTTTACCAACGAGATGAAGAAGAAAAACATCAGCGGCACGTATTCCCTCAACCCTGATGCGAAGACAATCGAGCTGCACTACACTTTTGGCGGGAAGGCGACAACCATGACGGCGAGCGTTGTGCTTTCCGACGGCGAGATGGATCTGCTGTTCAACGCCGACAAGCTGCTCGACCTTGTCACGAAGCTGTCTTCCGTCACAGACAACACCACGGTGAAGACGCTCAGCAAACTTGCCGGCGAGTACGACGGGATGAAGCTCGGCTTCAAGCTGACGAAGTAATCCTCACGAGGAGATTCAGGAAAACGCCCCCGAACAATCAGGGGCGTTTTTTTAGGCTGCAACCGTCGCAGCAGCCGCAGCAGCTGTTCTTCTTCGGATGGGAAAAGACGTTGTACACCTTCCGTCCGACATACGCGACGGTCAGCAGACCTATCACGACTATCGCTATCTCCTGCCACATACGAAACGCCCTCCTAATTTGTGAGATTGATGATGATGCTGCCTGTTTGGTAGACCACGAACGAGACCGTCCATGCCAGGATGCAGGTGTATGCTATGACGAACAAGCCCCACTTCCACGAGCCGGACTCGTTTATTATTGCCGACACCGTTGCGATGCACGGGAAGTAGATAAGGACAAAGAGCATCAGGCTGAGGGCAACGAGCGGGGTGAACACGGGGTTGCCCGCCTCGTCGGTGTCTTGCCGGATGCGCTCCGAGAGCACCATGTTGTCTTCCTCCTCACCGGTGTAGAGCACGCTGAGTGTGCTGACGACAATCTCCTTTGCAGCCATGCCCGAGAGCAGGCTGACGCTCATCTTCCAGTCGAACCCCAAGGGACGGAGCACGGGCTCGATTGCCTGCCCTATCTTGCCGATGTACGAGTTCTTCTGATGCTCGATGTTCTCCTGTCGTTTCATCTCGGCTGTGGCCTCGGTCTTTGCCGTCTCCGGCGCTTCGTGGCGGGGGAAATAGCCGAGAAACCAGATGATGATGGAAGCAACGAGGATGATGCCTCCCATCTTGTGCAGGTATTGCTTTGCCTTCTCCCACATGTGGATGAGGATGGACCGCGCCGTCGGCATACGGTAGGGCGGCAGCTCCATCACGAACGGGACATCCTCGCTGTTGAACAGGAAACGTTTGAACAGCCGCGCCATGACGACAGCCAGCAGGATACCGCTGCCGTATAGCGTCAGGAGCACAGCCCCTGCATTGTCGGGGAAGAAAGCCCCCGTCAGCAGCACGTACATCGGTAGCCGTGCGCTGCAGCTCATAAGCGGATTGATGAGCATCGTTATCATGCGGCTGTTGCGGCTCTCGATGGTGCGCGACGCCATGATGGCAGGCACGTTGCAGCCGAAGCCCATCACCAGCGGGATGAACGACTTGCCGTGGAGCCCCATCTTGTGCATTATCTTGTCCATGATGAACGCAGCCCGCGCCATGTATCCCGAGTCTTCCATGAAGGAGATGAAGAGATAGAGGATAAGGATGTTCGGAAGGAAGACAATCACTCCGCCCACGCCCCCGATGATGCCGTCGACAAGGAGATCCTTCAGCGGACCTTCGCTCATTGTCTCGCGCACGAAGCCTCCCGTCCATCCCACCAAATCTTCAATCCATTCCATAGGATACGCACCGAGGCGGAACGTTGCCTCGAACATTATCCACATGAAGAGGATGAAGATGGGAAAGCCCAGCACCTTGTGCGTCACGAACAGGTCGATGAGCTGTGTCACGGTGGCTTCCTTTATCTTGTTTTGCTCGTATGTCTCGCGCAGTGCGCCGGAGATAAATCCGTAGCGGGCATCCGTGAAGGCTGTCTCGGAGTCTTCCTGCAGCAGCTCTTCAATCTCCGCGACGCTGCGGTCGCGCTCACGCAGGATGGTGTCGGCAGCAGGGAAGGTGCGTATGACCTTTTCCGTCTCGGGGTCTTTCTCCAAGAGCTTGATGGAGAGGTAGCGCTTGGAGAGGTTCACCGCGATGTCGCTGCTTTCACTGATGGTATCCCTCACGTTCTTGATACCTTTCTCAAGCACCTCCCCGTAGTTGATATGTATATGTCGGATAACGGGGTCTTCTTCTTCGTAGACTTTCACGACGCGCCCAAAGAGATTGTCGATGCCCACACCCGTGCGGCTCACTGTCGGGACGATGGGTGTACCTATCATCTGTGCGAGGGACTCGTAGTCGAACTTGTCGCCCGAACGCTCCAGCTCGTCGTACATATTCAGCGCAATGACAGAGCGGACATCCATGTCGATGAGCTGGCAGGTGAGGTAGAGGTTACGCTCCAGGTTGGATGCGTCGACAACGTTGATGACAACGTCGGGCTGCTCCTCGCCGAGATGCTTCCTTACGTATATTTCTTCCGGCGTATAGGCGGAGAGGGAATAGGTGCCGGGCAGGTCGACAATGCGAAACGTATAGCCGTCTTGCCGGAAGATGCCCTCCTTGGCATCCACGGTAACGCCGCTGTAGTTGCCCACGTGCTCGTGAGCACCGGCGGCGAAGTTGAACAGCGATGTCTTCCCGCAGTTGGGGTTGCCCACCAAGGCAACGTTGATTGTCTTTCCGCGATTGAGGGCAAAGGCACGGAGGTCTTCCGTCGAGGGCTGTATGTAAGAGTTGGCAGGCCGGGCATTGTCGGGGTGCGACATCTTTTCCTCTGCATATTCCGCAGCACCGACCACCTCGATCATTGCCGCGTCGCTGCGCCGGAGTGAGACGTCGTATCCCATGACGCGATAGTGGATAGGGTCTTTGAGCGGTGCGTTCTGAATGACATCCACCTCTTTCCCTCGGATAAATCCCATCTCGATGATGCGTTTGCGGAAAGCCCCGCGCCCCATCACCTTTACAATAACTCCCTTTTCGCCGGTATGAAGCTCTGATAGTCTCATCTCTTACAAATCTCGCGCAAAAATATGCCTTAGCGCCGGTGTCGTCAATACCTACCTTTAGGTATTCCGCACTGCCATGCATCGTGTTTATAGGGCAGTCTGAGTTAAAACATAAGCAGCCAAGAAACTTTCTTGGAGGTTGTTTCTTGTTCGCGAAACACTGTTTGTACCTTTGTTGCCGTAATAAGATACGTATGGCACAAAATGTTTTCAAACTTGTCTTGACCGACGAAGCACAGGACTTCATTGACGGTTTGCCCGATGCGGTATCCTACAAAATATACTACAATATCAAGCGTGTTGCAGGAGGAGAACGCAATAAGGAACTTTTCAAGAAGTTGGAGAACTCGGAGATATGGGAGTTCCGTACGCTATACAACAAGACCGCCTATCGCTTGTTTGCCTTTTGGGACAAGGACAAAGAGACTTTGGTGATTGCCACCCACGGCATCATTAAGAAAACTCAGAAGACTCCGAGCAAGGAAATAGCGAAGGCTGAAGCAATCAGGAAAGAATATTTCAGAAATAAATAAGACTATGGCACAGATGAATCTTACTCCGCTGGACGATGTACTTGATAAGCATTTTGGCAAGGTGGGAACCGCTAAGCGTGATGCTTTTGAGAGTGATGTGGATGAAGCGTTGCACGCTTACCGTTTGGGCGAGGCTATCAAAAGAGCACGTATCGAACAGAACCTGACACAAGAAGAATTGGGCGAACGCATAGGGGTGAAACGAGCACAGATCTCTCGTTTGGAGAGAGGCTATAGTATCACCATCCCTACGATGCGTAAGGTGTTCCGTGCGCTTGGTGTGATGAATGCAACCATCGACTTGGGTGTCGCAGGTAAGGTAGCGTTGTGGTAACAGAAGAAAAGGCAGAGATGTTCGATGCACTCTTAAGTCGGAGGGTGTAAAAAAGCGCACACACTAAGGGAATATCATCCTGAAGAGACGTTCGCCCTGGAGGGTGTTTGAAAAGGTGGGGAAGAGCACGTCTGTCCGCCTTGCGATCTCTTCTTCCGTCACAGGTACATTCATGAGCCTTCTGCAGGCGGCAATCATCTCGGCGGGCGTGTCGGCAATGTGACAGAGCGGCTCCAGTCCGCTGCCGGAGGTCATCAGGCTGTTTGCCACCGTATGCCGCCCCGAGAAGAGGCTGTTGAGCAGTTTGAGCTTCAGTCCGGTGCCCTGGAAGGTAATAAGCATGTGCACCTGCGCCTCGTGCGTGAGGCTGTCCATCCGCGCCTCGGAGGGATTGGCTTCGACGGTGATGTTCGGATATCGGGCTGCCGCCTCGAGCAATACTTTTGGAGGGTTCATCCCTGCAATGATGCAGGGGTACGGCAGCTTACTGAAAACATTCTTGACAAGATACATGGCGGCGAGGGTGTTTTCCGCGACGGACAGCTTCCCGTGATACAACACATAGCTGCCCGAGCCCGTGCGGACACTCACGCTGCCGGCGGCATGAAAGCACGGCATGAACTCCACCCTCTTCGTCGGGAACATACGTCTGAGATACTCCGTGTCGGTTGTCGACACGGCAAGCATGATGTCGGCATGGCTCAGAACCTTCTGATAACGTTCGAACCGCCATGCTTCCGTAAGGAAAAACAGCCGTTTGACGAGGTTCGTTTCCCCTTTGGCAAGATGTCGGTAGTAGTCGTGCTCGATGTTGCACGCACGGTATATCTTCAGCCTCCCCGCAAGCAGCGGATGAGAGATGTAGTAACACGAGTGCAGCCCGTCGAACAGGATGGGATGGTCGTTCGCGAGCAGGTTCGCAAGCAGCTTGGGGTCTTTACGGCTGAAGACATTGTAAGGAAGCAGCGTCATGTTGGAGCGCAGACCCGTTTTGCGCCTATAGTAATACACCTTCTCGCAAAGCGTTTCAAGCTCCTTGGCTCGGGGGCGTTCATACTCGAAGCAGTGGAGGATGATCCTTGCGCCGCACCGGTGCAGGGCGCGTATCTTGTGATACACGTCGATGACCCCGCCGTAATTGGCAGGCCATGGGATATTGAACGATACTATGTTGATGTGTTTATCCATGAGCCGCTATCCTTTCGAATATCTGTGCAAACTGCCCCGCCTGCTCCTTGCGCGAGAACTGCCTGAGCCGTGTTTGGTTGATATCGACGGAGGTATATCCCGTCTTCTTCCACTCTTTGTAGTAGTGAAGGAGGAAACGGCAGACCTCGTCAACCTGCGTTGCCGCAAGCCCTGCGTTGGTCTCGCGTATTGCTTCTGCCAAAAGCCCCTCGTCGCTACGTACGCAGAGCACAGGCTTCCCAACGGCAAGCGACTCGAAGAACTTGGTCGTCATGATACCTTTCGGACCTGAGCCGGCGGCGCGGTTGGTGAGCAGCAACAAGACGGAGCTACCGTTCAGCACGGCAGGGATGTCCGAAGCCGCGACGTATCCTTTGAAGTCCATAAAGTGGAGCACGTTATGTTTTATGGCTTCTTCCGTGATGACCTTCCGTGAGGCATCGTCGACATACCAATACACACGGCAGTCTTTTGCGCTCAGCGCATTTCTTTCATACAAGAGCCTCAGTGCCTCAAGCAGCAGAGAGGGGTCGCGCATTGCCGTGCTGAGCAGCCTGCCGGTGTAGGTGATGATAAATCGGTCTGTCTTCCGCCTCTCGGGATAAAACAGCTCGGGGTCGAAGCCGTTGTAGATAAGCTCGACATTGCTGTTGTATTGCTTGAGCACGTCCACATGCCAGGGGGAAACGGTCGTGACGACATCTGCCACCCTCAGTGCCTTGTTTCGCTCGCGGAGATTTTTCTTTTTGAAGAAGCAGGCAATCAGCCGGTCTGTTCCGAGCAGCGAGGGAAGGGGATGAGAGATAAACTCGTTTCCGGTGTATTGCTCAATGATGTCACGCAGGTCGACCACCAGCGGCAGCCCGCCCTTGCGTGCCACCCTTGCGGCAGCGGACAGAGGGAACGTGCGGAAGCTGCTGCAAAGCACTGCGCTGAACACGTGCCTGCGCATCAGCTTTCGTGCCTCACGATACATATGTGCATCCTTATACCCGAAAAGAAAGTCGAGAAGCTGTATGCACACCCACCACAGCTTACCGATGATTTTGCCCCTCACAGCGTAGAAATCGACACGAACCACCTCGCAGCTTCCTGCAAGGAAAGCAAAGGTGTCTTGCCCGACGTGCTCGGTGAGGACCACCGGCTCCCATCCGTAGCTCCCAAGATACTTGCACAGATACCCCATGCGCGGACCGAAAGCCGGCGGGAAAAGGTCGCATATAATCAGTACTTTCTTCATAGCAGACCGACGATTTTCTTCGAAGCGTCCCCCGTTCCGTATTCCGCTATCTCTTTCCTCTCAGGATGCTCCTCGAGGCAGCGCAGGATGCTTTCTTTCCTGTATCCTGCAATCCGGTTCCATCCGGCTTCCACCGTCTCGGTCCATTCCGTCTCGTCTCTCAGGGTGATACACGGCGTGTGATGGAAATACGCC
>CAVIFD010000084.1:0-6775 GCA_963641545.1 bacterium
GATTGAGATAGCATCTGCGAGCGTGCAGCTCAAGGAGAACGACAAGATCTTCGTGGTAACGACGGAACAAGATGCGGAAACAATCAAGACATTCATCGGCGAGGAGATAGACATGGAGCGCAAGCAATGGATACGCATGGAAAGCTCATTCATCAACCGTCGTATCCTCATAACGAAGCCCGAGCTCAACGGTAAACGTCTCGGTCAGCTTAAGCTGCGCAAGCTCTACGGCATCAACATAACACGTATCAATCGTGCGGGTATGGACCTCGTCGCTACGCCTAACCTCACGCTTCAGGTTGGCGACCGCGTGAATGTGGTTGGTACGGAAACAGCCGTGGCAAACGTCGAGAAGGTGCTTGGCAACTCCATGAAACGACTCAACGAGCCTAACCTCATAGCCATCTTCGTCGGCATCGGCTTGGGTATCATACTTGGTAGTATACCTATCACCTTCCCCGGTATCCCGCAGCCCGTGAAGCTTGGGCTTGCAGGTGGTCCGCTTATCGTCGCGATCCTTGTCAGCCGCTTCGGCTACAAATACAAACTTATTACCTATACAACTCATAGCGCGAACCTCATGCTTCGCGAGGTGGGCATAACGATATTCCTCGCCTGTGTTGGTCTAAGCGCAGGAGACGGCTTTGTGGATACGATAGTCAACAACGGCGGCTTCGCATGGATCGGTTATGGCTTTATAATAACCACCGTGCCCCTACTCATCATCGGATGTGTTGCCCGATATTTCTACAAGGTGAACTACTTCACGCTGATGGGCTTGATAGCAGGAAGCACCACCGATCCTCCCGCGCTGGCATACTCCAACGCGACGGCAGGCAACGACGCTCCTGCGGTAGGTTATGCAACGGTCTACCCGCTGACGATGTTTCTGCGTGTGCTTACAGCCCAGCTGCTTATCCTGTTCTTCGCCTGATGGCGATGGGAAAGCAGGTTTCGGCTTCCGTGCCCACGAGTTGTCACACATCTTTTGCATACATTTGCATGCTCTATAGGTTAAAACGCGGCGACTGATGGGAAAGAAGAGAAAAGCAGCAAAGGCGAAGAGGGGAAAGCGTCGTGCCGCGTCATGGGGTGCCGCGCTTAGGAGCGTGTGTCTGGGTGCAGCGTTCGTTGTGGCATGTGTCATCGGGGTGCTCTACCTCCACAGCTACCTTTATCCCACTGCCCCCGTGTCCGAGAAGGCATCCGAAGCAAAGCCTCAAGCTCTGCCGCAGGATAAGGAAGAGGCACCTGCCGCCGCGAAAAGGGTTGTTCCCTCCGTCACTGAGACGAAGACCTTCAAGATACCTGCGGGAGCAGAGATTCCTCGGCTTAAAGCAGCGCGTTCGGAGCAGGTGATCGCTCACGAAGGGTACACGGTGTCATACAACAGCGATTACCGAATAGCCAACTGGGTGGCATACGAGCTGACGGCGGAAGAGTCCGTAAGCAGAAAGACCTCACGTTCCAATAAATTTGTGCCGGACCCTATGGTGAAGGGGGCAACGGCGATGAACGAAGACTACACACGTACAGGCTACGACCGCGGACATCTTGCGCCGGCAGGCGACATGAAGTGGTCGGCAAAGGCTATGCGCGAATCATTCTATCTGAGTAACATCTGTCCGCAGAAGCCGGGGCTTAACCGCGGCGTATGGAAAGACCTGGAAGAACAGTGTCGCGTGTGGGCTAAAGATTACGGTCCGTTGCTGATCGCCACGGGACCGGTGGTAACGGACACCATGAAGCTGATGGGGAAGAACAGGGTAGGCGTTCCCGCATCGTTCTATAAAGTGATCTGTCGCCTCGACGAGGATGGGTATAAGGCGATCGCCTTCATCTTTGAAAACAGAGCTTACAAAGCAGTGGAGCTGAAGGATATGGCAATCCCTGTCGACAGCGTGGAGAAGGTGACGGGCATAGATTTCTATCCTTCCATCCCCGACGACGAGGAGAAGAGGATGGAAGCCTCCGTAGACCACGGCAGCTGGTCGTTCTAAGCATTCGTGCGACGTGATGCGTTGTCGGAGGATGAATCTATTTTGATACCTTTGCGACCTGTTTAACGAACAACAGAGCTACATGATAGACTTCAGTGTGATACCGTCGCCTTGTTATGTGATGGAAGAGAAGCGGCTTCGCGAGAACCTGTCGCTGATAAAGAGTGTAAAGGACCGTGCGGGAGTAAACATCATCCTTGCCTTCAAGGCGTTTGCCCTCTGGAAGGCGTTCCCTATCGTGCGTGAATATATACCGTATTCGACAGCCAGTTCCAAGTATGAGGCTCGCCTTGCTTACGAGGAGATGGGCAGCCGCGCGCATACGTATTCTCCGGCTTATACGGAAGCAGACTTCCCCGACATCCTCAAGTACAGCAGCCACGTGACGTTCAACTCTCTCTCGCAGTTTCGTCGTTTCTATCCGATGGTGAAGGCAGACGGGTGTCGCGTCTCCTGCGGCTTACGTATCAACCCCGAGTATTCGGATGTGGAGACAGAGCTATACAATCCCTGTGCACCCGGCTCGAGGATGGGTATCGTCTCCGATCTCCTTGGCGACACACTGCCCGACGGGGTGGAGGGGCTCCATTTCCACACGTTGTGCGAGTCGTCGTCATACGACCTGGAGAAGACACTGGCTGTGGTGGAGAGGCGCTTCGCACGCTTTCTACCTCATATCAAGTGGCTGAACATGGGTGGCGGGCACTTGATGACACGAAAAGGATATGATACGGAACATCTCATTTCCCTGCTCCTCAAGTTCAAGGCCAAGTATCCTAACGTGGAGATTATCATGGAGCCGGGGAGCGCGTTCGCATGGCAAACGGGATTTCTTCTTACCACCGTCGTCGACATCGTGGAGAACCACGGCATAAAGACTGCCATCATCGATGCCTCGTTTACGTGCCACATGCCGGACTGCTTGGAGATGCCTTATAAGCCTGTAGTTCGGAATGCCACCGATAAGAAGGAAGGAAAGCCGACGTATCGTATCGGTGGCAATAGTTGCCTAAGCGGTGACTACATGGGCGACTGGTCGTTCGACAAGCCCTTGAGGATAGGAGACAAGATTATCTTTGAAGACATGATTCACTATACCATCGTGAAGACTTCCATGTTCAACGGCATACCGCATCCATCGTTGGCTCTTTGGAGCAAAGACGACAAACTTGTAATCTACAAGACGTTCTCCTACGAGGACTATAAGATGAGGAACAGCTGATTTCCGGCTTCATCTTCGGACGACGAGGCGGCAGACAATAAAAAGTTGTAACTTAGCGGTCGCGTACAGACAAGAAAAACAAATCAAGCAGATAATATATGGGTATTTGGGGATTTTTCAGCAAAGAGAAAAAGGAGACGTTGGACAAAGGCTTGTCTAAGACCAAGGACAGCATCTTCTCGAGGATAACCAGGGCTGTTGCCGGACGCAGCAAGGTGGACGACGAGGTGTTGGACAACCTGGAAGAGGTACTTATCACTTCCGATGTAGGGGTAGACACAACGCTGAAGATTATCGAGCGCATCGAGAAGCGCGTGGCAAGAGATAAGTATGTAACGACGGAAGAGCTGTCGGCACTGCTGCGGGAGGAGATAGCAGCGTTGCTCTCGGAAAACCATACGGATGATGCCGAAGGCTTCGTCGTGCCTGAGGATAAGAAGCCGTACGTCATCATGGTTGTAGGGGTCAACGGTGTCGGGAAGACGACGACCATCGGGAAGCTTGCTTATCAGTTCAAGAAAGCGGGAAAACGTGTGTACCTTGGGGCAGCAGATACTTTCCGTGCTGCGGCAGTGGAGCAGCTCGTTATATGGAGCGAACGAGTGGGTGTTCCCGTAGTAAAGCAGAAGATGGGTTCCGATCCGGCATCTGTTGCGTTCGATACGCTTAGCTCGGCGAAAGCCAATGATGCCGATGTCGTTATCATAGACACTGCCGGCCGTCTTCATAATAAAATAAACCTCATGAACGAGCTGACGAAGATAAAGAACGTGATGAAGAAGGTCGTCCCTGATGCTCCTCACGAGGTCTTATTGGTGCTGGATGGTTCCACCGGACAGAATGCCTTCGAGCAGGCAAAGCAGTTTACGGCAGCCACGGAAGTGAATGCCCTTGCTGTCACGAAGCTTGACGGGACGGCGAAGGGCGGCGTCGTGATAGGCATTTCCGACCATTTTCGTATACCTGTGAAGTATATAGGACTGGGAGAAGGCATTGAAGACCTGCAGGTGTTTAACAAGAAGGCGTTCGTTGATTCGTTGTTCGGCGAAGGGTAGGAACGTCTGACGATGCTTCTTAAACCGATAAGGAAGATATGAGGAAGAACAAGGTAGACATCATAACGCTTGGTTGCTCGAAGAATCTGGTAGACTCCGAGCAACTGATGCGGCAGTTCGCTGCCAACGGCTACACGGTGGAGCACGACCCGCATAGGGTAAACGGTGAGATTGTTGTCGTAAACACTTGCGGCTTTATCGGCGACGCGCAGGAAGAGTCGATAAACATGATTGTGGCACTTGGTGAGGCAAAAAAGAAAGGCAGGATAGGGCAGTTGTACGTCATGGGGTGCCTTACAGAGAGGTTTCTTGACGAGATGAAGCAGGAGCTGCCGGAGGTAGACCGCTTCTATGGTAAATTCAATTGGAAGCAGCTGCTGTCCGATATAGGCAAGTCGTATTATAGGGAGCTGGCATCAGACCGCATCCTGACAACCCCGAGCCATTATGCCTTTCTAAAGATTGCAGAAGGTTGCAACCGCACTTGCTCTTACTGCGCAATCCCTATCAGCACGGGTCGTTACCGTTCGCTTCCGATGGAGCAGATCGAGGAGGAGGTGCGCTTACTTGCAGAGCGAGGTGTGAAGGAGTATCAGGGGATAGCGCAGGACCTGACCTATTACGGAAAGGATCTATACGGAAGGTATGCTCTTCCCGAGTTGGTGGAGCGTATTTCTGACCTTAAAGGGGTGGAATGGATCAGGCTGCACTATGGTTATCCGTCGGGCTTCCCTTACGAACTGCTACGGGTGATGCGCGAGCGTGATAACGTATGCAAATACTTGGATATAGCCTTACAACATATCAGCAACCCGATGCTGAGAAAGATGCGCCGTAATATAACGAAGGAGGAGACGTACGCACTGATAGAGCGCATACGTGAAGAGGTGCCGGGCATTCATCTCCGCACAACGCTGATGGTGGGTCATCCCGGTGAGACGGAACAAGACTTTGAGGAGTTGGTCGAGTTCGTAAGGAAAGCTCGCTTCGAACGTATGGGAGCTTTTGCTTACAGCCACGAGGAAGGAACGTACTCTTACAAGAGCTATACGGACGACATTCCTGCGGAAGTAAAGCAAGAACGTTTGGAGCACTTGATGCGCGTGCAAGAGGGTATCTCTTCCGAGATAAACGAAGGAAAAGTGGGCAGAACCTTCAAGGTGATAGTCGACCGAGAGGACGAAGACTTCTATGCAGGGCGTACGGAATACGATTCGCCGGAGGTCGACCCCGAGGTGCTTGTTTCCAAGGAACAACCATTGCATATAGGTGACTTCTACGATGTGAAGATCGAAGGCACCGAGGCATTCGACCTCTACGGGAAAGCATTGATTTGATAACGGGAAGAAGAACATGACGAACAAGGAACTGATAGCGACACTGTCTGAAAGAACGGGCCGGACCGTGCGGGAGGTAACGGATATGTTGTCTGCGCTTGGTTCTGTGGTAGGTTCAAGGCTGATGGACGGTGATACCATCCATTTGCAAGGCTTCGGACTGTTTGAAGTAAAGAAGAAAACGGAACGTATATCGGTGAATCCCTCAACGGGGAAACGTTATTTGGTGCCTCCCAAGCTGGTTGCCGTTTTCAAGCCCGGGGTAACCCTCAAATCCAAACTCAAAGAGCTAAGCGACAATGGGCAGTAGGCTGACAACACAGGCTCTGGCGGATTTGCTCACAGAGCATACCGGAAAGGACAGGAAAAGCACGGAACTGTTCCTTCGTGAACTCGTTGCAGCCATATCTGAAGGCGTCTTTACGGACAAGATCGTCAAGGTAAAAGGTTTGGGAACATTCAAAGTAGTCTTGATGGAGGAAAGGGAAAGCATCAACGTGAATACGGGCGAGCGTTTTACCATTCCGGAGCATTACAAGTTCGCTTTCCTGCCGGACAAGGAATTGCGGGAGGCGGTAAACAAGCCTTTTTCGTTCTTTGAAACGGAAGAGCTGGCAGATGATAGTGACCATGCAGAGTCGGACGCGCAAAAGGACGAGGAAGAGCCGCTTCGGTATGACACGAACGAAGCGACAGAAATGGAAGAGCCCGCAGAAGAAGGGCGGACGGGTGTGTCTCATTTTGCAAGAACTTTGGTCGTGGCGGGAATTGCAGCCTTGATTGCTGTAGTGAGCTTCCTTTTGTACGAGAACCGTGATTTCTTCCCGGGATTGAGGCAGTCGGAACCCTCTGTGCTTGTCGGCAGCTCGCTGCCCGGTTCTGTGGTCGTGCCGACGGATACCATACAGACCGAAACTGCGGAAGTACAGGACACCGTCGCCGTAGAAGCCGTGGAAGAGCCTCGTTCGGAGCCGAAAGTCATGGCAAAGGTGAAGATACAGCCCGGAAGTCGGCTGACATTGATTTCTCTCGAGTACTACGGCAGTAAAATCTTTTGGGTTTATCTCTACGAGTTCAACAGGCAGACAATCAAAGACCCCAACAGCATTCCGGTGGGTACGGAAATCCTGGTTCCAGCTCCGGAAGTCTACGGTATAGACC
>CAVIFD010000085.1:0-6762 GCA_963641545.1 bacterium
CAATGCGATGGTGCACAGCCATCCGTGCCCTTTGTTGCCTTCTGCTCCGGCAAACTTACCCACGAGAGGCAGCGTCAGACCCTGCACAACAAACTGCGCGATGGTGGCAGCCACGAAACGGATGCCGGTGATGCTGTTTCTCTCTTTGATGTCGCTCGTCATCACACCGCCAAGCGACGAGTAAGGCGTGTTGTTGAACGAATAAAGCGTCATCAGCAGAGTATATGAAACGGTGGCGTATAATGCCACCAGCCCTTTCTCCTCGATACCCGGATTATAGAAAGCCAGCACATAGAAAACCATAAACGGCAGGGCTGTCCACAACACCCACGGGCGGTATTTCCCCCAACGGGTCTTTGTCTTGTCTGACAAGATGCCGACGGTCGGGTCTACGAATGCATCCACGATGCGGGCAATCAGCATGACACTGCCCGCAACGGCACCCTCCAAACCGAACACGTCGGTATAGAATTTTGTTTGGTAGATCATCATCATCTGGAACACTAAGTTCGCAGAGCAATCTCCAAGGCTGTAGCCCACTTTTTCGGCTATTGAAATCTTTTGGCTCATAGTATTGATACCTCCTTTATTGTATGTCATTTGTTCTCTTTACATGTGTTCAATACGGCTTCTGCCGCACGGTTTCCCAATGTCTTCTTGTCGAGCGGATGTATGTCGTTCCATTCCCCGAGGTCGCTGTTCTTGATAAGAAACGCGTTGGGAACGGTTTGCGTTACCTTGGCTTGCTCCCTACGCATCTCTGCCCAAGCCTGTCGTCCTTCGATATCGTCTTTTGGAAGGAAGTCCGCCAGTTCGACAATGAAGAAGGGAAGTCTGTCGCAGCCGAAAGTCTGCCGCCAGTCACCGATCATGGCAGACAGCAAGGCCGTGTATTCATTGCGGCGCGAGACGTTGGACTCGCCTTGATACCACAACACGCCGCTCATCGCGTAACCCCGAAGCGGAGCAATCATGGCATTATACAGACACGTGGGTTTGTAGCAGAAAAACATCATTTCCGGAGCAGAGGGCATCGGTGCGCCCGGGTGATATTTCCACACTGTTTTAAGGTCAAGCTCCTTCATCTGCGCGTCGCCCTTTGCTTTGTAAATAACCTTATACGGCTTCTCTTTTACAAAACAGGGCTGACCGCCATTACTGATGAGGCGCACGGTGATGTTGTTTCGCCCCTCTTTGAGCACGCCTGCCGGTATTCTGTAGATACGCGGCGGATATTGGTAGGTGGTGTTGCCAACGAATGTCCCGTTGACATATACGGAGTCGGCATCAACGATACACCCGAGGCGAAGGACAGCTTCACTTTCGGGTTGGATGCCGGTGAGCGTAATATCCCGGCGGAACCAATGGGAACCGCCGGTGGGGTTCAGTCCGTTGTTTCCCCAATCGGCAGAAAACATATCCACCTCCTGCCATGCACTGTCGTCGTAATGCTCTCCGTACCACGGCAGCTCTCCGTGCAGCCCCGCGTCGCCACGATACAGGGCTTCGTTCCAACGTTGGAACGCCTCGTTCTCCAACTCCTTTATGTGTGTAAGATAGGCGTCGTCTTCATACCGGCGTTTGTCGTTTATATATAAAGGAAACGGCTTCAGCCCTTCTTCGCTAATCCAGGCTTCCACCGGAGTGCCGCCCCAACTGGCGTTTATTATCCCGACAGGTACGTTTGTCTTCTCGTAAATGGCTTTGGCGAAGAAATATGCCAAAGCGGAGAAGTCCATTACGTTTTCCTGTGTCAACGCCTTCCAGCTTGTCGGCGGAGTATCGTTCTTGGGCGCATGGAAATCGTAGACCTTCGGGATGATGATCTGTCGTATCTTCTCGTTGTCGTAGCTCTTTATCTCTTCGGAGAACATGTCCGTGACGCGGCGCACCGGAAGCTCCATGTTCGACTGCCCCGAGCACAGCCATACATCTCCCACCAATATGTCACTGACCGTAATGCCGTTTATCATCATCGTATACGGTCCGCCGGCTTTCATGACAGGGAGCGTGAGGATCCACTTCCCTGCGGCATCTGCCGTCGCGACATAGACATCCTTCAGCTTTCTGCCCGTTGCGGACACCGGAAAGGTCCTTCCCGAGAACTTCACCTCAATACGTTCTCCCGCATCTGCCGTGCCCCATATCTTTACACTCTGTCCGCGTTGCAACACCATGCCGTCCGAAATCAAGGCAGGCAACTTCACCTCCGCTTTTACTGCGGCAATGCCCATAAGGCATAAAAGCAGCACGAGCATTCCCAATCTCGGTATGTCAAAACCTCTCAATGTCATATCTCAATTTTCTTCTTCCTTTTCATTCGTAATCATACAACACGACATGCAGTATGCTGAACTGCCCCACCGGAATACGGACGTGTCGCCCTTGGTGTGTCTGGTCGCCGTTCAATCGCCGGACATAACCGAGACTTCCGTCGGCATTCACCCTTACTTCATCCACTTTCCCGATGCCGCAACGTCTGCCTTGCCACGAAACCTTGCCTTCACCCACCACGCCGATGCCGTTCCCTTCCTTTGCAAAGCCGTCTTCTCCCAATATCCTGCCTTCGTCGGTTGCTGCCATCTCTGTGCTGCCGGCAAACTCGACAACGACTCCGCTACCGGCTATTATGTATTCGTTTTCCGACATTCTCAGCAAGATACCTCCTCCTTCCTGCCACACACTGCCGTCTGTGGCACGCGCGTCCCACGGCAGGGTGAAATAATGGCGGCAGGTGATGATACGTTCGCCATCCGTAATGATACGTTCCTTGTTTTTCATGTCGAAAAGCAATCCGTGCATACATCCTTTCCCTTGGTAGGCAGAGAGAAGCGGCATCAGTTCCTTCAGCATACCGTAGCTCTGTGTGAGCGGAGCGTCTTCCGCTTCATGATAGTCCTCGATGGAGAACGGGCTGAAGCCGATTGCTTCGTGTTCGCCGAAAACATACAGTGCCCTCACCCCGTCGTTGTCCGACAGGCGAATCTCGGGGATAAACAGTGGGTTGTTGTGCAGGTGATATTGCGACACCCAGTCCGTAAAGCCTTCGTCGTATATATCCGGCGCAAGAATATCAATATCGGGCGCAGCGCAATGCCAGATATCGATAAGATGAGCCAAAGGTCCGGCTGAAGGATATTCCCCGGGCTTCCGCCCACGGCTGTTCATCGCCGCGTTGACATATAGTGGGATGTCGTAGACCGCACGGGCACTTCGCGCCAATACCTCCACGTACTTCGCGTAGTGCCACGCCATGAATATCTCGTCCGTATAGATATCCGCGCCGAAAACATCCGTCCAGCTCCCTTCCGTCCTAAAGCCTTGTGCCCCCCACTTATCCTTCAGCATGGGATGAAGGCTTTCTTTGTGTTTCTTCATGTATGAGGCAAGATCGCGGGGTATCGGGGCATGAAAAGCTTTGTCGGCGGCAGGGGAATGGTCGCGGGCATCTTCCAGCATGCCGATCTCGTTTTCTATCTGTATCATGACGACCGTGCCCTCATTCTTGTCTTTCTCGGCAACGTGCCCCAGCCACTGCGTGAAGGCTCGGCGGTCTGCTTCCAACACATTTTCAGAGAAGGCAGACGCTATCTCAAGAGGCTTGCCGCTTTGGGTATGTGCACGCGGGTATTTCTCATGATCCTTCTTAAACCAAAGCGGCGCATAACAGCTCATGGAGTTTTTCCACGCTCCGAACCACAGGAAAACGACCTTCAAACCACACCTGCGTGCCTCGTCAATGACTTTGTCGGTCAATGTGAAATCAAATCTCCCTTCTTCCGGCTCCAATAAGTCCCAATAGGCGGGTACGAGGACTGTGTTCAGCCCCATTCTCTGCAGTTTGGGGAAGATACGCTCAATGTCGCACGTGTTTGCTGCCGACGAGTTCCCCAATTCCCCGCCGAGGATAAGAAAAGGCTTGCCGTCGACAATGAGACGCACTGTCCCCGCCTCCTTTTGCAGACGGCTTGTCTGTGCAGGGCTGTTCACGGTTGCTGATAGGGCGAATGCGGCGAAGAAGAGAAGAATGCGTTTCATCGGTATGTCGTTTCAGATTTGTCTGACCGCGAAGGTAACGCGCCGTACCACGACACGCGCCGCAAAATGTTGCCCATAGCACTATATATGTAACATACGCTGTCGGGTATGTTACATAAACTTGTGATTAACGTACATCCCGCCGAAGGGAATATGGCGTCGGGGGGGGTGTTGGGGGGAGACGATGCCTACACCGGCGTGATGCCCCGCTCGGCAAGCAACCGGAGGCTGAGGTCCTTCAGCTTGAACTTCTGTATCTTTCCGCTGCCGGTCATGGGGAAGGTATCGACAAAGAAGATGTATTTCGGAATCTTGTGGCGGGCAATCTTGCCTCGGCAGAAGTCTTTCACCTCTTCGTCGGTCATCGTCACCCCTTCGTGCAGGATGATGAACGCCCCCACTTCCTCGCCGTATTTCTTCGACGGCACGGCAGCCACCTGCACATCCTTCACTCCTTCCAGATGATACAGGAACTCTTCTATCTCGCGGGGATAGACATTCTCGCCACCACGGATTATCATATCCTTGATGCGGCCCGTGATGCGGTAGTATCCGTTCTCGTCTTTCACGCCGAGGTCGCCACTGTGGAGGAATCCGTTTTTGTCTATCACTTCGGCTGTGGCTTCAGGGTTGTTGTAGTAGCCCTTCATCGTGTTGTAGCCGCGGTTACACATCTCGCCCTGCACGCCTACGGGACATTCCTCGCCCGTCTCGGGATCTATCACGCGCACCTCGGTGAACTCGTAGTCGCGCCCAACGGTGGTGTAGCGAGCTTCCTCGGGGTCGTCGATGCGCGAATGGGTCATGCCCGGAGATGTCTCCGTGAGGCCATACACGCTGGTTATCTTCATATACATCTTCTCTTCCACCCGGCGCATAAGCTCGATGGGGCAGAGCGAGCCTGCCATGATGCCGGTGCGCAGCGAAGTGAGGTCGAACATCGGGAACATCGGGTGGTTGAGCTCTGCGATGAACATCGTAGGCACGCCGTAGAGAGCCGTGCAACGCTCCTTGTGGACCGATGCCAACACAACCAGCGGGTCGAACTTCTCCACCATCACCTGCGTACAGCCGTGCGTCAGCACATTCATGGATGCCAGCACCACGCCGAAGCAGTGGAACAGCGGCACGCAGCAGCAGAGCTTGTCGTCGGCGGTGAACTTCATGTGCTCGCCCGTCAACAAGCCGTTGTTGGCAATGTTATAATGTGTCAGCATGACCCCCTTGGGGAATCCGGTTGTGCCGGAGGTGTATTGCATATTCACAACGTCGTGACAGCTGACCTTCTTCTTGGCTTCCTCCAAACGTTCGTCGCTCACGTTCTCGCCCAAAAGAAGCAGCTCCGGCGTGTTATACATTCCGCGGTATTTCTCCTGCCCGATGTAAACCACATTCTTCAGCCTCGGGAAACGCTCGCTCTTCAGAAAGCCGCGCTGCGATTCCTTCAGCTCCGGAAGCATCGTGTACATCATATCTATGTAACTCCCGTCGAACACCCCGTCGGTGATACACATCGTGTGTATGTCGGCATTTTCAACAAGAAACTCCAGCTCGTTCTGCTTGTAGTTCGTGTTTACCGTAACGGCAACGGCACCGATCTTTGCCGCAGCATAAAGGAACGTCAGCCAGTCGGGCACGTTGGTTGCCCAAATGCCGACGTGCGTGCCGTGCTCAACGCCGATGGAGAGCATTCCTTTTGCCATCCTGTCCACACGCGTGTTGAACTCTTTCCATGTGAACCGCAGGTCGCGGTCCGAATAAACGATATATTCCTTGTCGGGCGATACCGCAGCCCAATGCTCCAGCCAATCGCCCAACGTCTTGTCCTGTAACTGTATTTCCATGTCTTTTCCTGAGAAGAGGTTAGTACGGGGTATAAATAACGCCGAGAATCCTTGCCGTGCAGCCCGCAGCCGCATGAACATGATGGGCAACGATGGAGTCGTAGTATATGCTGTCGCCCTCTTCCAACGTGTAGGTGCTCTTTCCGTAGTTTATCTCGACCTTGCCCGAGAGCACATAGATAAACTCTTCGCCCTCGTGGGTGGAGGGAACAAAGCCCGTGCCTTCGTCCGAAGGAGAGACTTCAATGAGGAACGGCTCCATGTGTCTTCCGGACTTGTCTTGCGAGAGGGAATGGTACGTCATGTGCTTGCGGTTCTGCATGGAGTTGTTCGTAAAGCCGATGCTGTTGCCCTCGCCTCGGTCTTTCCTGCGGCAGACAACGGGACCAAGCTCCGACTGATCGTCGAGGAACGTCCCCAGACGCACACCGAGCACCCGCGCAATCTTGATGAGCGGTGCCAGTGACGGAAAGTCCACGTTACTCTCAATACGTTCAATCTGCTCTGTGCCGAGACCCGAACGTTCGGCTACTTCTTCGACGGAAAGCTGCTTGGTCTCTCGGATGCTCTTTATCTTGGCTCCGATAATCTTATTGTTCCCCATAAAATGCTTTTGCTTTATATTTTTCTTCTGATTTGTAACAAAACGCCACAAAATTACGCCAATAATCCATTCTTCCGTGCATTTTGATAAAAGAAAAACACAATCCCCGTGCATTGTCATACATCTGCCGCGCAGCGACAAAGCCTCGCTCGGCGCTGATTTATCATTTCGGGTGGTGAAATGATAAAAAATCGCAGTTTTCTTATCACATCCCGACCGTCGCGGATAAATTGAAACTTTTCCCTTATCACATTCCGACCGTTGCGGATAAATTGA
>CAVIFD010000086.1:0-4156 GCA_963641545.1 bacterium
TTGCCCTCTCCGAAGATTCCCAAGCCCTCGACGAAGTGGTGGTTGTCGGGTATGGTACGATGCGTAAATCCGACGTGACCGGCTCCATCGGCGTGGCTAAAGGCGAAGAGCTGCAAAAGAACCAAAACTTCAGTGCGCTGGATAACCTGCGCGGTAAGGTGTCAGGTGTAAATATCTTCTCGAACTCCAGCCAACCCGGTGCGTATGCAAACCGCGTTGTCATTCGTGGTATGGCAACCATCAATGCCTCTTCCAATCCGTTGTATGTGGTGGACGGCGTGGTAATGGAGAATTTCGAGTTGGTCAACCCGAACGACATCGAATCGATGGAGGTGCTGAAAGACGCGAGTGCGGCTGCCATCTATGGTGCGCGCGGTGCCAACGGCGTTATCCTTGTTACGACGAAGCGCGGCAAGAAAGGCGGTGAAGGAACTACAATCAGTTATCAGGGTTCCGTCAGTGCGAGCCATATCGCCCGCAAGATGGATACGCTTACTGCCGAGGAATGGTGCGAAGCGTTTATGCAGGGTCTTGCGAACGAAAACAAGTGGCAGGGCAAGAACTGGTCCCTAAACCGTGCCGACTGGTTCAACGATCGCGATTACTTCGATGCAAACGGCAATCCGTTGTATGATACGAACTGGCAGGACGAAGCAACCCGTACAGCTGTCTCCCACAACCATCAAATCAATGTGCAGCAGGCGGGAAAAACATCTTCCGTCGGTGCGTTCCTGAACTATACGGACCAGCAGGGTATCGTCAACAATACGTACAACAAGCGTATCAATGCGAAGTTGACTTACGACGCCAACCCCACTCCTTGGTTGTCTACGGCAATCAACCTGTTGGTAAACCATACATGGGGACGTTATACTCCTGAAGACGGAGGCGGACAGGAGGCCCGCCGTACCATGATAGAAATGTTGCCGTGGCTGCCTGTTCGCGACAAGAACGGGAATTATACGACTTCCACATCTTCTTCTATTGGTGATGTGTTGGGCTTCGAAGGAATGTCCAACCCCGTTATGATTTTGGATTTGCAGAAACGTATGCGCTATAACACCCAGGTTTTCGGGAATGCGGCGTTTACGTTCCACCTGATGGACGGACTGGACTTGAAGACCCAGCTTGGTATCGACAACCACAACAAAACTTACAGAGGATATTCTTCCATCTCGTTGAACAATATCTCCATGCCGAACGGATGGGCGGACTACCAGCATTGGAACACTCTGTATTGGCAGGAAGAAACGTATCTGACCTACAACAAAACGTTCGGCGACCACCGCGTCAACGCAATGGCGGGTTTGTCCTGGCAGGAACGTACGCAGAAATGGAATAGGTCTTATACGAGCGGTTTCTCCGACGACTTCTTCGAAGACAACAACATGTCGGCGGGAACAACTCCGAGTTCGCCGGAATCGTCTTACTCTCGTTGGGCAATGAACTCCTACTTCCTGCGTTTGGCATACACCTACAAAGACCGTTATTCGGCAACCGTTACCGGACGTGTCGACGGTTCTTCCAAGTTCGGTGAGAACAACAAATATGCGTTCTTCCCTTCGGCAGGTTTGGCTTGGAACATTTCACAGGAAGACTTCCTGTCGGACAATGAGGCAATCAGCAATTTGAAACTGCATACAAGCTACGGTTTGACGGGTAACTCTGAAATCGATCCTTACCAGTCGTTGTCGCGTGTATCGTCTGGAACGTTGTTGCTCGACGGATCGCGTGCTCCTTATGCTTATGTCAACTCAATGGCCAACCCCGATTTGAAGTGGGAAAAGACCGGACAGTTTGATGTCGGTTTCGAATTGGGTCTGTTCCAGAACCGTTTGAACTTCGATATAGCGTATTACAACAAGAAGACAACCGACTTGCTTTTGGATTGTCCGCTTCCTCATTCAACGGGCTTCACAACGGTTTACAAGAACATCGGTTCCGTACGTAACTCCGGTTTGGATTTGATGATCAACTTCCGTCCGATCCAAAGCCGAGATTTTAGTTGGAATTCCACAATCAATTTGAACTATAACAAAAATAAGATTCTTCATTTGGGCGACAATGATGAGGACATCGAAATGAACAGCTGGGTAGGTGGTTCCGAAAGTATTCTTCGTGTAGGCGAGAACATGTCTTCTTTCTACGGTTACAGGAGACTGGGCGTTTATACTGAAGAAGACTACAAGAACGGAGAATGCGAGCTGAACCAGATTGGTCGTGCAAAACGTACGCAGACAAAGGAAATCATAGGTAAAGGTATGCCGGACTGGACAGGCAGTTGGATAAATACGTTCAACTACAAGAATTTCGACTTGACAATGGACTTGCAGTTCGTTTGGGGTGTTGAGACGATGCAGCAGTTCTATCATTCCACCTACGACCGTTTCGGCATTACGAACGGTTTGAGCAATATCCTTTACGATGCTTACGACGGGACGAACCCCGGTGCCATGCAGCAGGCCATTTACCTGTGCAACTCCGGTCATGCAGGGCAGGACACGACTGTCGATTCGCAGTGGATTGTGGATGGCTCTTATCTGCGTTGCAATATGTTGCAGCTCGGTTACTCTTTCACTCCGAATACGCTTAAATCGATCGGCTTGTCGGCTTTGCGTCTGTATGCAAGTGCGAACAACCTGTTCCTGATTACTTCGAAAGATTTCACCGGATACGATCCGGAATCGACCTCTCAGGGCGACAGTAACAAGTTCGGACAGAACATGACATTCTTCTCTTACCCGAGAGCAAGGACGTTTACTTTTGGCGTTAACGTAACATTTTAATTGAAGAAAGGAGAATTCTAATGAAGAAGAATATATTGACAATGGTTGTTGCATGCGCCTCGGTAGTCGGATTAGGCGCATGCTCGGATTTCCTGGACGAGAACCCGAAATCTTCATTGACCGGCGGTGCTTTCTATAAAACGGAATCTCAGGCACAGTCGAATGTGAATTATTTATATCGCACGGGTGCTTCCAACAAATTGACGAATGCCGGCAGTGCATACATCGGACCGTTTGCCTCTGTGGAAGGGACATTGACCGGTTACTTTACGAACAGTTACGAAGGACAGGAATTGGTATGCAAGTATTCCAGGGAATTGACCCGCCAGCAAAACACCATGACCGTATCCGTAACGATGGACGGTATATGGGACGACTGCTACAAGGCAATCAACGTGGCTAACGGGGCAATCAAGTATATCCCCGGAATTGCCATGTCGGAATCTGTAGCCGACAGGTTGGTTGCGGAAGCCAAGTTCTTCCGTGCATTCAACTATTTTTATCTGGTGAAGATATTTGGAGATGTTCCGCTGACAACAGAACCATACGAATCAATGGATAACCTCTATCTTGAGCGTACTTCGACGGATCAGATTTATTCGTTGATTGAATCGGATTTGAAGGAAGCAGTGAACGTGTTGCCGGCAGCCAAGTTCTACGACAACGGAAACCGTATCACGAAATATGTTGCAGCCATGGTTTTGACGCATGTCTACATGCAGCAAGGCAAGTATGCGGAAGCAGCTTCTTCCGTGAAAACGGTTATCGACTCGCCTCATTCGTTGACCACGAACGACGACTTGGCTCTGAACAGTGCATACAACAAGATACGTTCGACAGACGGGTTGGATGAAACGGTTTGGGCGTATGAGTATGACAATACGATCAGCAGCGGCGGTTGGTGGCCGACCTATGCGTTCAGCTCTTCCGCCACGGCAGTATTCGGGACATATTCCATATTCGAACGCGTATATGGTCCGACGGATCAGTTCTTGAATGTCTATGATGCCAATGATTTGCGTATCCGTCCGAACCAGTTCTTCCATTGGGACTATACCAATCCCAATAATGGAAAGACCTGGACATCCGATGTTGCGGGATGCTGGTTCTGGTATGACGAGGACGCTCTTCTGAATACAGGTCGCTCGGCAAAAGACAAGGATTTGTACCGCTATGCCGAGGCTCTGTTGGATGCTGCCGAATCGATTGCTCAGTCGCAAGGCGTGACAGCAGAGGCTGCCGGTTATCTGGCACAGATAAAGGCGCGTGCAAACACGGAAGGCAAGACTGCCGCAGCCATCGCTTCCGAATTGCAGTCGTTGGGCAAGCAGGAATTCATCGAGGAATGTTGGACGGAGCGTCTGCGTGAG
>CAVIFD010000086.1:4166-6692 GCA_963641545.1 bacterium
CTTCTGTGGCCAATTTCGTTGAACGAAATGCAACGCAATCCTAATCTGACGCAGAACGACGGATATCAGCTGAATTAATTGGTTTAAAATCAGTTACTCCTTTATATAAACAGAGACCATTCGTTCGCGAGTGGCCTCTGTTTTTTGGTATTAATAAATGGGGGATAACCCCGATCATATTGAAAACAAATTCAGAAATAAAATAATTAAAGCAATGAAACTAAGAAAACAAGGAGCGATGGTGAGTATGATATGCCTTACCTCTCTCGTCTTTTCTTGCCAAGCACCGGAAAAGAAGCAACGAGTAGCAGCCACGGACTATACTGCTTATGTCGATCCGTATATCGGGTCTGGCGAACACGGTCATGTCTTTGTCGGAGCCAATGTACCTTTCGGTGCCGTGCAGATCGGGCCGCAGAACATTCATAAAGGATGGGACTGGTGTTCCGGCTATCATTATTCTGATAGCGTGATTATCGGGTTCAGCCATACCCATCTGAGTGGTACGGGATGTGCCGACCTGGGCGATATCCTGGTGATGCCGTTTGTCGGAGAAGTCCGCACGGCACGTGGCGAACAGGACAATATCGAAGGCTCATGCGCCTCTTATTACAAACACGAGAACGAATCGGTCGCCCCTGGCTACTACTCCCTTTTGATGGACAATGGCGTGAAAGTGGAGCTGACTTCTACCGAGCGTGTCGCCATGCACCACTATACGTTTCCGAAGGATCAAGCCGCTCATTTGCTGATCGACTTGAAAGAAGGGAACGGAGACAAATCGTACGACACGTATCTGAAGAAAGTCGATGAATATACGATAGAAGGTTATCGTTTCTCCCACGGATGGAGCCCCCAGCAGAAGATCTTTTTCGTAATGAAGTTTGACCGGCCGATTGCATCTGTGCAAGTTTTCAAAGGTGACGAACCGGCCGGAGTCGATGAGCTGACCGCCGAAAACGTGAAAGGCGTTGTCTCTTTCCTGAACAATCCCGAGAACGTAATGACCAAGGTGGCGATCTCTTCCGTCAGTTGTCCGAATGCCGGGCTGAACATGCAGACCGAATTGCCGCATTGGGATTTTGCCAAGGTATGCCAAGCCGCCAAGGAGAAATGGAACGACCAGTTGGCCTGTGTCGCAATAGACGGGACGGACGAAAAAAACAGAAAAGTTTTCTACACCGCTCTTTACCATGCTTTTATGGCTCCGACTCTGTATTGCGATGTGAATGGCGAATTTCGTGGGCAGGACGATCAGATATATAAAAACAATGATTGGACAAACTATTCCACCTTCTCTTTGTGGGACACTTACCGCACATTGAACCCGCTCTATACTATCATCGCGCCTGAAAAAGTAGACGACATCGTAAATTCGTTCCTGAGCATTTACGACCAGCAGGGCAAGTTGCCGATCTGGCATTTGCTCGGTGGAGAAACCGATTGCATGCCGGGCTATAGTTCCGTGCCGGTCGTTGCGGATGCGTACCTCAAAGGTTTCAGCGGTTTCGATGCCGAGCGTGCTTTCCTGGCTATGGTCGGAACGGCAACAAACAAGAACCAGAAAGCAGTGCCTTATGTGTTGGAAAAAGGTTTTATCCCGTGCGACAAAGTGCATGAAGCAACCTCCATCGCGATGGAATATGCCGTCGATGACTGGGGTATCGCCCTGATGGCGAAAAAGATGCGCAAGGACGATGCTTATGAGACTTATCTGAAGAGAGGAAAATATTATGCCCAGTACTTTGACACGGACATCCATTTCGTCCGTCCGAAAATGGAAGACGGAAGCTGGCGTACGCCGTATGACCCATTCCGTTCCGTCCACGGGGTAGGCGATTTTACGGAAGGAACAGGCTGGCAATATACCTTCTTCGTGCCTCAGCACCCGGAAGGTCTGATCGGGATCATGGGAGGCGATGCCGCTTTTACGGCTAAGCTGGATTCCTTGTTCTGTGTTGAAGGCGATATGGGCGAAGACGCTTCGAGTGATATCAGCGGTTTGATCGGACAATATGCTCACGGCAACGAACCGAGCCATCACATTGCCTACCTTTATCCGTATGCCGGCGAACAATGGAAGACGGCCGAGAAGGTGCGCTACATTCAAAAAGAGTTCTATACCGACCAGCCCGATGGAATTATCGGTAACGAAGATTGCGGGCAGATGTCAGCCTGGCATATCATGTCTGCTTTAGGTTTCTATCAGGTGAACCCGTCGAACGGCGTGTTGGTCTTCGGAAGCCCCTTGTTTGAAAAAGCTTCGATCCGTTTGCCGGAAGGCAAGACGTTCGATGTCATTGCCCAAAACAACAACGAAGAGAATATCTATATCCAGTCTGTGACATTGAACGGGCAACCTTACGACAAGTCCTATATATTGTATGAAGACGTGATGAAGGGTGGAACGCTGACTTTCGTCATGGGTAACACTCCTAATAAACAATTCGGCGCGGCTCCGGAATGTCGTCCGGTCTCTGCCGAATAGTCTTTTATGCTTAAAAAAAAGTTTCATAAACATTATCA
>CAVIFD010000087.1:0-6687 GCA_963641545.1 bacterium
GGGCAAGCCTGCCCTCAGACCTTTTTCTTCAGGGTAAAAAAGAAGGTGACGCCTTTTCCCGCGCTGCTCTTGGCAGAGATCTGCCCTTTGTGGAAAAGGATGCCGTTCTTGACGATGGACAGCCCCAGCCCTGTGCCGCCCGCCTTGCGGCTTCGCCCCTTGTCCACGCGGTAGAACCTTTCGAAGATACGGTTGATATGCTCCTCGGGGATACCCGCGCCGTTGTCGGCGAAACTGAAATAATAGAACTTCTCGTCTTCCTTATAACAACTCACATCTATCCTGCATCCCTCGCCGGCGTATGCAATCGCGTTGTCGTAGAGGTTACGGAAGATGGAATACAGAAGCGAATAGTTGCCGTGCACCGTAGGGTTGCCGGGGAGCGAGACCACGGGGGTGATACGCTTCTCTTCCATCTCCTTCGAACATTCCTTCTCTATCTCAGCAATCAGCTTCGGGATGTTCACGTCGGAGAGGTCGAAGAGGTTCGACGCTTCGTCGAGGCGGTTCAACACAGAGATGTCGCGCAGCAGATCCGCGAGGCGCGTGCTCTGCGAATAGCAACGCTCGAGGAAGAACTGCCGCTTGTCCGGCGTGAGGTCTGTGTTGTTGATGATGGTCTCGAGGTAGCCCTGTATGCTGCTGACGGGGGTCTTCAGCTCGTGTGCCACGTTTTGCGTGAGCTGGCGTTTCATTCGGCTCTCTTCCTCCTGGCGCGAGATGTCGTTGATGGATATCTCGTAGCTGTTGTCGAGGAAGAGAATACATTCGACGAGGAACGCCTTGCCGTTCTTGTCTGTCGTGACCGACTCTCGCAACACCTTCCGTTTGCGTCCCGCGTCGCGTGTGTTCTCGCTTATGAACATCTTGATGGGTTCAATCTCGCGGATATCCATCACCTCCTCGGCTCCGCGAATACGGTTGTCGGAGATGATGTTTGCAAACTGTATGAACAGGATGTTCGAGAGTATCTCTTTTCCTTCGGACGTAAACATGGCAAAGCCTTCCTTGGCATACTGGAAATGCTTTATCAGCTTCTCGCGCTCCATGCTGAGTTCGTCTTTCGCCTTCTGCTGTCGGTGATAGAGCGTGACGATGTTTTTCGATATGTCGCCCAGCTCATCGTTGGGAAACACGTAGTCGGTCTCCGGCATGCGGTCGGTCTCTATGTTGAGGGCAAAATCGCGCAGCTTGGATATTGTCCGCCCGATGCTGAACGTGAAGCGCGAGAGGACGAAGAAGAAGATGATCGTCATCAGGATCATGAAGTAGACAAAATCGTTGCTTGTCGACAGTATGCTCTGCACATAGGGGTCGTAGGGAAGTGCCGAGCGGTAGATGAAGCCTCCTATGTTGCTGGCAGAATAGAAATAGCGTCTGCCGGTGGAGCCGGAGGTCCGGATGGCGAAGCCTTCGTTGTATAGTCGTGCCTTACGCACTTCGCTGCGGTCGTTGTGGTTGCTGAGCTCTTCCACGCCGCTGTTGTCGAACAGCACCTTCCCGTTCGGGTCGATGATGGTCACGCGCAGTTCCTTCTGAGGGATCTCTTCGATAAACTGCCGCACATTCTTGTTGATGTCGCCCCCTTGTCGGGTGCGGGCAAAGAGCTGGTAGTTGTAGTTGCTCAACACACTGTTAAGCTTCTCCTGCGAGAGTTCCCATTCGCGTTGATACTGAAACAGCAGGAAGCAGACGGTGAACCCGAGGAACATCGTGAATATGGACCAGAACAGCCGTTGGCTGAACGGTGTCGGGCTTTTCTTCTTGTCCGGTTTTACCATCATGAGAGGTTTTTATGGTTCAGTACTCAAAGCAATACCCGAAGCCGAGGCGGGCTGTGATGTTCTTTCCGTAAGGTCCGATCTTCTTCCTCAGGCGCGTGATGTTGACATCCACCGTGCGGTCGAGCACGTACACCTCGTCTTTCCAAACGCGCGAGAGTATCTCTTCTCTTGAGAACACGCTGCCCTTGTTTTCCAGCAGCAGGCGGAGTATCTCGAACTCTTTCTTGGTCAGCGGCACCTGCTTTCCGCCGACGGAGGCTTTGATGCGTTTCGTGTCGAGCACCAAAGTTTCGTAGGCAAGACACTCGCCCTGTTCGGTCTTCACCTTCTCCGTTGTCCTTCTCAGCACAGCCTTGACGCGTGCAAGGACCTGGCGTATCGAGAAAGGCTTCGAGATATAGTCGTCCGCACCGAGGTTGAACCCCGTCAGCATATCGTTCTCCGTATCCTTTGCCGTCAGGAAGATGATGGGGATGCCTGCGGTGCTTTCCTCTTTCTTCAGCATGCTTGCCATTTTGAACCCCGAGATCTCTCCCATCATGACATCCAGCATCAGCAGCCGGTAGACGGACAGATCTTTCTGAAGGGCTTCTTCCGCACTGAAAGCCGTGTCAACTTCATATCCTTCCGTCTCGAGATTGAATTTGAGGATCTCGCACAAGTCCTCTTCGTCGTCCACAACAAGTATCCTGGGGTTGTCCATACGCTTCTTTTTTTTGTTTGCAAAAGTAACACTTCTTGCCGCAAAGGAACGCCGCCGCTGTTTCAGAGGGATGTAACAACCGTTACGATTGCGTTACAAGGTGTGTTGCCGTACGGCAAATCTCTGTAATTTTGGCAGCTGTTATTAAGTAATCAATTAATATATGAAGGTCTCACAAATATCATTCGCAGGTTTGGTTGCGGTCGCTTTGGCGATGAATGTTAGTGCACAGGAGGTGCAGGGGTTTGTTCACGAGCCATCGACGGGCTATGAATGGCCCACGGATGGGAAGGTCCTGGACAAGTTGGATAAATGGCAGGACCAAAAGTTCGGCGTTCTGCTTCATTGGGGGCTTTACTCCGTCCCCGGGATTGTCGAGTCGTGGTCCATCTGTTCGGAAGATGTCGACTGGATATCCCGACGGAAGGACATGACCTACGACGAATACAAGAAGTGGTACTACAGCTTGAAAGATTCGCTGAACCCGACACAGTTCGACCCCGCCGTGTGGGCAGACATAATGCAGGACGCAGGGATGAAGTACATGATCTTTACGACGAAGCATCACGACGGCTTCTGTATGTTCGACTCGAAGTATACGGATTTCTCCATCGCACACGGACCTTTCGGCACCGATGCACGGAAGGATGCGGCGCGGCATGTGTTCGACGCTTTCCGCCGGAAGAACTTCATGATAGGATGTTATTTCTCCAAACCGGACTGGCATTGCAAGTGGTTTTGGAATCCTTATTTCGCCACAGCCGACCGCCATCAGAACTACAACAAAGAGAACCATCCCGACTGGTGGAACAACTACCGCGATTTCACCTACAACCAGATGTATGAGCTGATGACGGGCTACGGCAGCTTCGACATTCTCTGGTTGGACGGCGGATGGGTTGAGGGCGGCGACGTACATCTCGACAGCCTGCTGACAAAGGTGCGCGCCTCGTCGCAGCCGGGACTTATCTCCGTCGACCGCACCATTCGCGGAAGGAACGAAAACTATCAGACCCCCGAACGCAGCATCCCCGAAAAGCAGATGGATCATCCGTGGGAGAGCTGCATTACGCTGAGCAACGACTGGGGATGGGTGCCCAATGCCCCGTACAAGTCGCCCTGCAAGGTGATAGGTCTTTTGGCAGAGGTTACAGCCAAAGGCGGCTGTCTGCTGCTGGGCGTAGGTCCGACTGCGCAGGGAACAATAGAGACGGCGGCGGCTGAGCGGCTGCATGCCGTGGGAGAATGGCTGCGGGCAAACGGGAAAGCCATCTACAACACACGCATCACTCCTGTATATCACGACGGCAACGTTTGGTTTACCGCAGACAAAGACGGCAAGACGCTGTATGCCATCTATGCCTTGCCTGAGGGCGAGAGCCTTCCCGAGGCTGTCGAGTGGAGCGGAAACATCCCCGTCGGGAAGATGAAATTGCTGAAAGGAAACAAGACGGTGAGATACACAACCGATGGCGGAAAGGTGAGGGTCTCTCTCCCGAAAGGATTGAAGAACGAACCGATCGCCTTGCAGTTCACTTTGGAGCAGGCTCCCGCCCGGCTGCCGCTGTACAAACAGGCCGCGGCTCCGGTTGAGGACAGGGTAAACGATTTGATCAGTCGCATGAGCGTCGACGAGAAGATCGGACAGCTGTGCTGCCCCATGGGTTGGGAGATGTATACCAAGACAAAAGACGGCGTAAGTGTCTCCGACCTTTACAAAGAACGCATGAAGGCAATGCCCGTGGGTTCGTTTTGGGCTGTCCTGCGCGCCGACCCGTGGACGCAAAAGACATTGGAGACGGGGCTTAACCCCGAGCTGGCAGCAAAGGCACTGAATGCCCTTCAGAAGTATGCGGTGGAAGAGACCCGCCTCGGCATCCCCATCCTCTTTGCCGAAGAATGTCCGCACGGGCACATGGCTATCGGCACAACGGTTTTCCCCACCTCCCTGCTTCAGGCAAGCACATGGGATGGGGATCTTATCCGCCGCATGGGTGAGGCGATAGCTCTCGAAGCCCGTTTGCAGGGCGCAGGCGTGGGGTATGGTCCGGTGCTCGACATTGCCCGCGAGCCGCGTTGGTCGCGCATGGAAGAGACCTTCGGCGAAGACCCTGTGCTGACAGCAGCTCTCGGCGTTTCCTTTATGAAAGGTATGCAGGGCGAGTCGCAGAGCGACGGACGGCATCTGTATTCCACCCTGAAACATTTCGCAGCCTACGGCATTCCGGAAGCGGGGCTCAACGGGGCACGGTCGAACGTAGGGCTGCGGCAGCTCTTCTCCGACTATCTGCCTCCTTTCAAGAAGGCAGTGGAAGAAGGTGTGGCAACCATCATGACTTCATATAATACGATAGACGGCGTGCCATGCACGTCGAACAGATACCTGCTGACGGATGTCCTGCGCGGAGAGTGGGGGTTCCGTGGCTTTGTCTACTCCGACCTTACAAGCATCGAGGGCATTGCGGGTGCAGGAGTGGCAAAAGACAATAAGGAAGCAGCCGTGCTGGCACTGAAAGCAGGTCTCGACATGGACCTCGGCGGGAATGCGTATGGCAGGAACCTCAGGAAAGCCTTCGACGAGGGTGCCGTCACGATGGACGACATCGACAGGGCTGTGACAAACATCCTTCGCCTGAAGTTCCGCATGGGGCTGTTCGAGAACCCGTATGTCTCCCCCTCGGAAGCTGCGAAGAAGGTGCGCTCTGCGGAGCATAAGGCATTGGCTCGCGAGGTTGCCCGCAAGGGTATCGTCTTGCTGAAGAACGACGGCGTGCTGCCTCTGAAGAAAGACATCGGGACGATTGCCGTGATCGGACCTAATGCCGACATGATGTATAACCAGCTGGGTGACTACACGGCTCCGCAGGACCGCAGGGAGATCGTCACCGTCCTCGACGGCATACGGCAGGCTGTCTCTCCCTCCACGAAGGTGAACTACGTGAAAGGTTGCGCCATCCGCGACGTTACGACAAGCAGTATCCCCGCAGCTGTGGAGGCTGCCCGCGAGGCTGATGCCGTGGTGCTGGTGGTGGGCGGCTCGAGTGCGCGCGACTTCAAGACGAAATACATCGGGACGGGAGCTGCCGACATCTCCACGGAAAGTGCACAGACACTCTCCGACATGGACTGCGGCGAGGGGTACGACCGCAGCACACTCCGTCTGCTGGGTGATCAGGAACCGTTGATGGAAGCTCTTGCCGCCACAGGCAAGCCGTTGGTGGTTGTCTATATCCAGGGACGCACGCTCAACATGAACCTTGCCTCGGAGAAGGCGCAGGCATTGCTCACGGCATGGTACCCGGGCGAGCAGGGCGGAGCTGCCATTGCCGACATCCTGTTTGGCGACTACAACCCCGCAGGGCGTCTGCCCGTCACCGTTCCCCGCAGCGAAGGTCAGCTGCCGCTGTTCTATTCGCAGGGCAACCGGCGTGCGTATATGGATGGCGATGGCACGCCTCTGTATGCTTTCGGCTACGGACTGAGCTATACACGGTTTGAATACAGCAACCTCAAGGTGCAGAAAGGCGGCAGCGCGAAGGATGCCCTGCAGACCATCAGCTGCACGGTGACCAACACGGGCGACCGCGACGGCGAAGAGGTTGTGCAGCTGTACATCTGCGACAAGGTGGCTTCCGTCGCACAGTCTCCCATCCTCTTGAAGGCGTTCCGGCGCATTGCCCTGAAGAAGGGCGAAAGCCGTAAGGTGGTTTTCACCTTGGGCAAAGAAGAGCTGTCGCTCTACAACATGGAGCTGAAGCAGGTTGTCGAGCCCGGCGATTTCAAGGTGATGATAGGTGCCGCCTCAAACGACATACGCCTCGAAGGTGAGTTCACGCTGTAGCAACACATCCCGCCACACAAACCCATGGGGCTGCGCCAAACCGGGCGCAGCCTTTTTTTTCTGTCATCCCGCGCCCCGACGCGGGATCTCATCCGTACGCGTTGGTGCACTTGATTGATAGAGCCGGCGGTGGTGGCTTCGGCGACCATCTTTCCCTCCACACCGACTTCGACACATACACATCATTCTGTTTTTTTCTACGAAAAGTACTTTTTCATATCAGCGCAACCAATTTCTGTGACCAAAAAGTACTTTGCGGAGCTTGTGCAACCAATCGCTATGACTAAAAAGTACTTTTTGATGTTTGTGCAACTCGACAATCTGACAAAAATGTCAGTTTTAGTGCTTGTGCAACTCGA
>CAVIFD010000088.1:0-6573 GCA_963641545.1 bacterium
GCTCCCAACTATGCTAAGGACTTCTATCAGACCGGCTACACGACAAACAACACCATTTCTTTGGCAGGCGGCAGCGACAAGGTCTCGTCGTACTTCTCCTACGGCAACGTATCGTCGAACGGTATTATTCCGGAAAACACCTACATGAGCCATAACATGCTGGCAAAGGTCGGCTTTAAGCTGTGGGACAAACTGCACGTCGACGCGAGTGCCCGCTACAACACACAGCGCATCAAGAACCAACCGACAGCAGGTTACCTGCGTAACCCGTTGACGGGTGCCTACCTCTTCCCGAGAGGCGAGAACTGGGACGACTATAAAAAGAACTACGAAGTCTACGACGCGGCACAAAACATCAACGTTCACAACTGGACCAACACCCTGCAAGAGCAGTTCAACAACCCGTATTGGATTCAGAACCGTCAAGAGCAGAACTCCAACCGTAACCGCTACGAGTTTGGTGGAACCGTGAAGTACGACATCATGGAAGGTCTTTCCGCAACAGGTCGTTTCCGTTACGAGCGTGGCGACGAAGACTGGACGGAGAACGACTACGCATCAAGCACGGCAGAGCGCGACAAGATGGGTACGATGAAGAACGACCGCATCTTCAGCGAACAGGCTTATGCCGACGCTATGTTGCAATACAACAAGACGTGGAACAACCTGCACTCTCTTGCGGTAACCGCCGGAGGCAGCTACACCAAGACGAAAGGCTCGAGCATCACGCTCGCGGGCGAAGGAGATAAGGTATTCTCCGTAAACGACGGTGTGATAACGCCGGGTGCCTACTACCCGAACCTGTTCATCCCTACCAACTACTATCGCGTGAACACCGGGATGTCGCTGACAAAGAAACGCTTGAACTCGGTGTTTGCAACAGCTCAGTATGGCTATAAGGATGGTCTCTTCGTCGACGTGAGTGCCCGCAACGACTGGTCGTCGGCATTAGCTTACACCGACGGTATGTCGTTCTTCTACCCGTCGGTGGGTGTCAGCGCCCTATTAGACAAGTTCATTAACTTCGGAAAGAACGTAGACCTCTTCAAGCTCCGCGCTTCCTACTCCATAGTGGGTAACGACGTACCTGTTTACGCATCCAATGTACGTTATACCATCGGCGACCAGGGTGCCTTAACGCCTCCCGACGAAGCTCCTTTCCGTACGTTGCAGCCCGAGAAGACGAACTCGTTGGAAGTAGGTTTTGACGGAACATTCCTTCAGAACCGTCTCGACGTGAACCTCACATACTACAAGACGAACACGAAGAATCAGTACTTCGTGGTGACAGCCCCCTACGAGACAGGACTGAAGAATCGTTACGTAAACGCCGGTAACATAGAGAACCAGGGAATAGAGGTCAGCTTAGGGTGGCATCAACAGTTTACTGACGATTTCAGCTGGAGCACGAACTATAACTTCTCGTACAACAACAACAAGGTGATTGAACTGGTTGAAGGACTATCAGACGGACTTGAGCTTATCAGCTACGGAACAGGCGCACAGGTAATCTTGAAAGAAGGTGGTCACTATGGCGACCTCTACGTTCGCGACCTTGCGCGTGACGAGAGCGGCAAACCCATTAAGAACGAATTTGGGGCACCTGTGTTGGCAGGTTCCGACGTGAAGGACCTCACCTATGTCGGCGACATGAATGCCAAGGTCAACATGGGATGGACAAACACGTTCCACTATAAAGACTTCACTCTTTCTTTCCTTATCGATGCAAAGGTTGGCGGTAAAGTGATGTCGATGACTGAGGCAACGTTGGACGGCTGGGGCGTATCGGAACGTTCGGGTGCTGCCCGTGACGCAGGTGTTGTTGTCTACGACGGCGTATCGTTCGACCCGAAAGCATTCTACACTACCGTAGGCGGTACGAACTACAACTCCGACGTGGCAACGATCATGTATGTATACGATGCAACCAACATCCGTATGCGCGAGATGTCGTTCGGCTACACGTTCCGCGACCTCTTCGGTGCAGGTAAGAACCTCAACGCGTCGCTCATAGGACGCAACTTGTTTTTCTTCTATAAAGATGCACCAATGGATCCCGACGTGTCTGTCGGCACAGGCAATGGACTTCAAGGCGTTGATATGTTCACTATGCCATCTTCTCGTAGTTTCGGTTTGAACTTAAAGCTTAACTTCTAAAACATGATATCGGTATGAAACTAAATAGATTTTTGAAATACACAGCTGTATCAGCATTGGCATTGACCGGAGTGATGAGTGTCAACAGCTGTACAGGCAACTTTGAGGAGTTGAACACCAATCCTTATGAAGTAGACCCGACGACACTGCCGTTCGCCGCTCAGTTCAAGGAGCCGTTCTCTTATGTATATGCTCCTCAACAGAACCAGTTCCAGTTTTGGACAAACCTGAGCATCGACCTCTTCGGCGGTTACTTCATGACTCCTCACAACTTCGGAGGTAACGGTAACGTGCAGTACAACCTCAACCGCAACTTCTGTGGCGGCATGTATGAGAATGTTTACTCTCATATCTTCAACAACACCCGTACACTGATTGCCTCGTGCGACGAGAAAGGTCTTGAGGACTATGCAGGTATGATGCGTGTCGTTCAGGCTTATGCCATCTCGATGCTGACGGATGCATACGGTCCCGTTGCTTATTCTTCCGTTATCGAAGACCCGACAGGCGGCGTCTCGTTTGCATACGACACACAGGAGCAGATATACAACTCGCTCTTCACCCTGCTCGATGAGGCAATTGCAGGCTTCAAGAACAGCACCTCCGACAAATCAGCCATGACATCTTTCGACTACTGGTGTGGCGGCGACATGGACATGTGGATCAAGGTTGCTAACCAATTCAAGCTGCGCTTTGCTATGCGTATCGTGAAAGCCGACCCGACGTTGGCAAAACAGAAAGCTGAGGAAGCAGTTGCCGGCGGTGTCCTCACGTCGTCGGACAAAGACGTATTGATCAACCAGGGATTGACAAACGAGATGTATCGTATGTTCTACTCGTGGCAGGACTGCGGTACAAACGCCAACCTTGTCACCATCATGGAAGGTATGAACGACCCTCGTCTCCCTCTTTACCTGACAAAGAATACGGGAGCCATCACCTGCGAAGACGGCACAGTGATCGCAGCTGATACCCGTTATCTTGGTATCCGTCCCGGGCACGACCTGGTGTCGAAGCCGAATGAGTATACGAACTATTCTTACATAGTGGCTGAATACACCACCCCGCTGCCTGTTATGTTTGCTGCCGAATCATATTTCCTCCGTGCCGAGGGTGCTCTGCGCGGGTGGAACATGGGCGGAACGGCAAAAGATCTCTACGAAGAAGGTATCCGTACTTCCATCAAGCATCAGCTCTCGTACAAGGGCTCGTTTGCCGGCATTACCTCTATCTCCGACGATGTGATCGAGGAGTATATCAACAACACTGCGACGCAGGAAGACTTGGTTGATCCCGTCAACAGCAGCTACAACCATAAGGCGTTGAACACCGTCGGCACGAAGTGGAACGAGAGTGCATCCAACGAAGAAAAGCTGCAACAGATCATCTTGCAGAAGTGGATCGCCAACTTCCCGCTCTCCACCGAAGCATGGGCAGAATACCGTCGTACAGGTTACCCGAAGCTGTTCCCGAACCTCGTCAACAACAGCAACAACACCGTGGATACAGACGAGCAGATCCGTCGCCTTATATATTCGAAGGACGAAGTCAACACGAACAATGCCGAGATGCAGAATGGTATCACTCTGCTTAACCGGGAGAACACAAGCACCAAGTTCTCAGGTGATATAGGCGGTACTCGTGTTTGGTGGGATCAGGCAGGTAAAGGAAACTTCTGATGGTTCCAATCCCGTTGCCCGCCTCCTTCGTAAGATGAGGCGGGCAATCTCGGGCATATAATACTGGCGGGCAGCAGAAATCGGCGAAAGATCTCTGCTGCCCGTATTGTTTGTCTCCTGCCCGCGTAGTGCGAACCTTACCCCCTGTTATGGTTTTCCGCTTATCAGGGATTTTATCTTTGTCTTATCGCCGACAACCCACACGAGGTCATCCTTTTCAAACACTGTCTCGTTGTCCGGCGTGGCAAGAGGCTCGCCGCCACGCTCGAGCCCGACGATAAGGCAACCATACCTCCGCCCTATGTTCGACTGCCGTATGCTCTGCCCGAGGAAAGGGAAGTCGTCGTCTACGACAAACGAGTTGACCGTTATCTCCTCCGGCTGATGCCCCGAGTCGGGCACGTTCGCCATGGCTTCCACCTTAGCTTGAAAGGCCCTCAACTGCTCGTCGGTGCCCACCACCACGACCTTGTCTTGCGGATAAAGACGGTCGGTACCTTTGGGAATGTATATCTTGTAGTCGCCACGCACAATCTCGACAATGCTCACCCCGTAGTCCGCTCGCAGTGGAAGCTCTGCCAACGACTTGCCGACATACGGCGAGTGGGGCGACACCGTCACTGCTGCCAGATGAATGTCTTTATCGCTCAGCTGCTTGTTGAAGCTCGTCTTAAGCGGATTGCGCCGGCGATCTGCCTCTTCCCTGCGATTGAGGTTCGTAAGGAAGTGCGCCTCCAGCTTGTCGTATTGGTTGAGATCGCGACGAAACAAGACAATCAACGCAAGCACACCGACTGCGATGATTACACCGAAGCTGTATTGCATCTCGTGGTACTTGATGAGCACAACTGCTACGAATAGGATTGCGACAAACACGCGGAAGAGGACAAGCGCGACAAGCCGCCCGTGGTTGTACTTGTCTGCCTTCCAGAGGCGCATGAACTGCTGCGGAGAGTTGTATCTGTTTGCCACAAGACCCGAAAGGAACGGTACCATCAAGAGAAGCGTCAACGTACTCATGACAACACTGCCCCATGCCCCCATCTCGGGAAACCGCTCCAGCATAAAAGGATGTATTACCCGCGTCGAGAGCAACAGGATGGCGGTAAGCAGTACGGAGTGTATAAGTATCTTCCCGACATACTGCTTGAGCAGCTTTTGCCAATCGCTTTCGTGATTGATGGTCTTCGTGGTCGAGGAATAGCGGTCGAGGAAGTCGAGCACACCCTCCGGCAATACACCGTAGAGCCACTCTGCAAACCCGTCGGAGAGGCGGATGAAGTATGGCGTAGTAAAGGTCGTTATCACCGATACGGCGACAATGATGGGATAGACGAACTCGTCGAGCACTTTCAGGGATACACCCAAGGCAGCTATTATGAAGGCGAACTCACCTATTTGGGCTAAACTGAAACCTGACTGTATGGACGTCTTGAGCGGCTGACCGGAAAGAAGCACACCAAACGACGAGAAGGTGGCTTTCCCGATGATGGTAACAAGAGTGATGAGCAGTACAGGAAAAGCATACTGCACCAATACGGCAGGGTCGACAAGCATTCCCACAGAAACAAAGAAGATTGCCCCGAAGAGGTCTTTCACCGGCTTGATGATATGCTCTATGCGTTCTGCCTCAACCGTCTCGGCAAGTATCGAGCCCATGACGAATGCCCCCAAGGCAGCAGAGAAGCCCGTCTTCGTCGCGACGACAACCATCCCGAGGCACAGCCCCAAGGCAATCACCAGTAAGGTCTCGTCGTTCATCAGCCGCTTGACCTTCTTCAGTAGTGCCGGTATAACAAATATCCCTACCAGGAACCAGAGGACAAGGAAGAAGGCGACCTTCAGCACACTCTCTACCATTTCTTCTCCGGCAAAGCTACGGCTCACCGCCATCGTCGACAGGAGCACCATCATGATGATTGCCACGAGATCTTCCACCACCAACGTGCCGAACACGATGCCCGTGAACTTACGGCTACGCAGCCCCAGGTCGTCGAATGCCTTTATGATAATCGTCGTCGACGACATCGACAGCATACCGCCTAAAAATATGGAATTCATCGTCGACCACCCTAACACATGCCCGACGAGATAACCGACAATAAGCATCGTTACAACTTCGGTTATCGCCGTAATGAAGGCAGTCGACCCCACGTTGATCAGCTTCTTGAAGCTGAACTCAAGACCTAAGGCGAACAGCAGGAAGACAACTCCCATTTCTGCCCACAGGTTGATGTTCTCTACGTCGACCACTGTGGGAAATACTCGGATATACGGTCCGGCAAGCAATCCGGCAACGATGTATCCCAACACGAGCGGCTGCTTGAGCCATTTGAACAGCAAGGTGATCACCCCTGCGGAGATGAGTATGAGCGCAAGATCGGAAATCAATGCGGGTAAATGTGACATGATGTGTATTGTTTTCTTGTTGGCGGGCAAAAGTAATGTTTTCCATAGTTTGCCCTCCGTCACCGGTAGTTTTCTTTACTTTTGTCGGTATCAAACAATATATCTGTTCACTTAATCGGTAATCACATGAAAAGCAAGATCGCCTTTTTGTTCGTGCTGAGCCTTTGTGTCTCCTTCTTGGGGATGGCTCAGAGCACTGTTCACGAGTCACTCAAGTTCCGTAGCGAGAAGCTCGGGAAAGATGTCTCCTATTCAATCTATCTGCCTGATGGGTATAACACGTCGAGCCGCCTTTACCCCGTGCTCTACCTCCTGCACGGCTACACCG
>CAVIFD010000089.1:0-6547 GCA_963641545.1 bacterium
AAATCATCCAATTCGGCATCCAAATCTTTCAGAAGCGGGTCGTCGGCACGCAGAAGATCGTCGTCGAGGAAAAGAAGCTCCTCCGTCACGGTGAAATCGTCGTCGGTCAGACTGACAGAAAACGGCTTGGCTATCTGCGGAACGTCGAACGCATTCTTCGAAGCCAAAAGAGCGAGCACCTGCCTCAGTGTCGTGGCAACCTTCCCTGCAAACTGCTCTTCGTCGGAAAAGCCTACCCAATCATAGATGACAACCTTTTCAAGCAGCTGCTCCTTCTCGTCGTAGATCTGCAGCTCGCCGCTCTCGGGATCAGCCCGGACGTACATGTCACTATGAAAATCTGCCTCATCACCGGCTGCCAACTTGCCCACGGCAGAAGTAAACGCTTCTTCCAAAACCGACCGGACCTTTGCATTATTTGCACTCATATCGTAACTCTTTGTTTTTGAATTGCCCGCCAAAAGTAGTAATAAATCCCTTATAACATAATCCCCGTCATTCGCCGAATTGCACATCGAGCTTCTTGTCCGAGCGCACCCTCTCACGCAACGCCTCCACATAAAGAGTCGACAGCTTGGCGTTCTTGCCATCACTGCCTTCTGCCTTCTCAAACAGCTCTGCCGACTTCTCTGCCCACCGGCAGGCATCCTCCAGGCGTGTGCTCATCTCGTAAGCCAAGGCAACGTTCGACGCAGCCTTTGCCTGAGCCGCATTGCTACCCGACTGCTCGTATATCCGCATCCAATGACTGAGGGCTTTCTCCCACTTTTCCGATTGGGCGTATGCCGTCGCCTCCTTCCACTTCGTGCCAATGCCGGTGTAGTACCACCGCGTTTCATTCGTCCAATGCGGGACGAAGTTCGGGCTTACCTTCCTGCCTACATACTCCGCAGCCACGCAAAGAGCCGTGTCGGTCTGCGGCAAAGCCTTATCGAGAATGACCGTGTTCGGGGCTTCTTCGTAGAAAAAGACACTGTCTGTCACGTGAACCGCAGCCAGCGGGTTAGCCCTGCCCCGAAGGTAAGCACGCATAACACCTGACATCCGCACCTCGATCTCTCCACCCACAAAGCCGTCGGCGTATGCCTTGACCGTCTTCTTCGACTCGAACAGCATACGGTCGACAGAGACCACAGCATCTGCATCCGTCTCGTCGCACAATGCTTCCACCTCTTCGCCCGTCAGCTTACGGTCTTCGTAGTAGACATCATCCTTTCGCACGGCATCATGATAGAGAAGGACATCCTCGAAATACGGCACTTCAGCCATTGCCTTTCCCAGTCCGCTGCAAGCATAAAAGAGTGCGCTGTCTGCCTTCACCCTGCATGTGTCCACCTTATCGCCAAACAACGCAAACTCACATCCCACGTCGTCGGGCTGGGGCACGGCATTGTTTACCACCAACACCCTCTTCACCTCAGCAGGAAACGTCACCTCGGCAGGGTTATACGTCTCGATGCCCACGTAGTTCATCGAGCTGCAGGAAGCCAAAAGGCAAACACATAGCAGGCAACCGGCTGTTCTCATCTCTTTTCTCCCTTGGAATCAAACCAATTTGCTCACCGCCTTGAAATAGCCGATCGACTCGGCAATGCCAAGGAACGGATCTTTCATATCCTTCTCGTATTCGAGACTGCACCGTCCGGTGTAGTTCACCTTGCGCATCATCTTCACGAGTGCAGGGAAATCAATCTTACCGCGTCCTAACTCTATGCCGACACCCGCCTTCGAAGCATCGGTAACATCCTTGATGTGCATATCGAAGACACGGGTGTGATACTTCTTCAAATCTGCCACGGGGTCGCAGCCGTTACGCAGATCATGACCTATGTCAAGACACATGCCGATACGCGGGTCCAAGTCTTTCGTATGCTCCCATACATCCGTTGCGTCGGGATACGTCTTGATGTCGGGACCGTGGAGATGGATGGCATAGTGGAAGTCGTATTCCTTCACTTTCTTGTCCACGTACGGGAGAAGCTCATAGTTGGGGACGCCGACAATCAGCTTCACCCCTACCCTCCCTGCATATTCGAACCCGCGGTCTATCTCCGCCTCCGTCTTCATATATATCGGACCTACGGCATAACCCGTAACCCCGTGGGCAGCGCATTTATCGTGAAACGCCCGTATCTCCTCATCGGTGCTGTTGAAGGGAAGGTGGAAGTCCTTGATGCAAAGGCTGTGTATGTCGAGCCTCTTGAGGGTCTTCAACGTTGTGTCCAAATCGAAGTTGACGAACGTGAAACCGGCCATTCCCAGCTGCCAGGGGTTCTCTGCCTTCGATGCTTTAGTCTCCGTCTCTTTCGGCAGAGCGGCACCTGCCGTGCCTGCCGTGCCGAGCAACAACGCTCCGGCAAGTCCTTGCTTGAAAAACTTTCTTCTTGAATTCTCCATGATATATGATATATGTAATTGCTATGATTTCATTTTCCTAAGGGCAGCGATGCTCTCCTCTATCGTCCGGATCTTGCTTTCGGCATCCGACTGCTTCTTGCGCTCCATCTCGATAACCTTCGCCGGCGCTTTGCCGACAAAATTCTCGTTGCTCAGCTTCTTCACAACGGAGGCGAGGAAGCCCTGCTGGTATTTCAGCTCTTCGCGGAGCTTTGCCTCTTCTTCCTCTACGTTTATCATACTGCCAAGCGGCACGGCATATTCCGTTGTGCCGACAAGAAACGACGCGGCACCTGCTGCCTTCTCGTTCACCTTCGTTATCTCGCTGAGGTTACACATCTTGGCAATAACCGCGTTGAATGCATCATCGTGGCTGCCCAACACCTCAAGCGTGAGAGCTTCCTTGTTCGGTATGTTCTTCTGCAAACGGATGGTACGTACACCGCCCACAATCTCTTTCACCTTTTCGAACGACTCAAGATAAGCTTCATCCACCGCACCTGCCTCCGGCATCATGACAACCATCACGCTCTCGCCCTTCTTACGCGGCTCGAGAGCCTGCCACAGCTCTTCCGTGATAAACGGCATGAACGGATGAAGAAGACGGAGGAGTGCATCGAAGAACCCGAGCGTCGCCTTGTAGGTCTCACCGTCCACCGGCTGCCCGTAGCCGGGCTTCGCCATCTCAAGATACCACGAAGAGAACTCATCCCAGAAGAGTTTGTATACAACCATCATCGCTTCGCTCAAGCGGTACTTGCCAAACAGGTCGTCAACCTCCATGATTGCCTTGTCGAGGCGCATCTTAAACCACTTCACCGCCGTAGCCGATGCCTCGGGCTGCGCCACCGATTCGTCGACAGTCCAACCCTTAACCAAACGGAAGGCATTCCATATCTTGTTGTTGAAGTTACGTCCCTGCTCACACAGTGCCTCGTCGAAGGGAATGTCATTACCCGCAGGCGCTGCCATCATAAGACCCATACGGACACCGTCGGCACCATACCGGTCAATCAGCATCAACGGATCGGGAGAGTTGCCGAGCGACTTCGACATCTTACGCCCCAGCTTGTCGCGCACAATACCTGTGAAATATACATTTCGGAACGGCATCTGTCTGCGATATTCGTAGCCTGCCATAATCATACGTGCCACCCAGAAGAAGATAATGTCCGGACCCGTCACAAGGTCGTTCGTGGGATAGTAGTATTTTATCTCTTCGTTGTCGGGATTGTTTATACCGTCGAACAGCGATATGGGCCACAGCCACGAAGAGAACCATGTGTCAAGGCAGTCGTCGTCCTGACGAAGGTCTGCCGCCGTCAGCGCAGGGTTCTTCTTCCGTGCTATCTCCAATGCTTTTTCTGCAGTCTCTGCCACCACGAAGCCTCCCTCAGGCAGATAGTACGCCGGGATACGGTGACCCCACCACAACTGCCGACTGATACACCAGTCCTTGATGTTTTCCATCCAGTGGCGGTATGTGTTCTTGAACTTGGGAGGATAGAACTTCAGCTCGTCGTTCACGACCGGCGCGAGAGCAATCTCTGCCAAATGTTCCATCTTGAGGAACCACTGCATCGACAGCTTCGGCTCGATAGGGACGTTCGTACGCTCGGAATAGCCCACCTTGTTCTCGTAGGCTTCCACTTTCTCCAGCAGTCCGGCTGCCTCCAGGTCTTTCTCTATCTGACGACGCACATCGAAACGATCCATGCCGACATACATGCCGGCAGCTTCGCTCAACGTCCCGTTGTCGTTAAAGATATCTATCGAAGGCAGGTTGTATTTCTCGCCGAGCATATAGTCGTTCACGTCGTGCGCCGGCGTCACCTTCAGACAACCCGTACCGAACTCTATATCCACATAATCGTCCTCGATAACAGGAATAACCCTGTTCACTATCGGGACAATCACCCGTTTTCCTTTCAGATGCGCATTCTTCGGGTCGTTCGGATTGATACACATCGCCGTGTCGCCCATGATTGTCTCCGGACGGGTTGTCGCCACGACTGCATAGCCGTCTTCACCCTCTATCCTGTAACGCAGATAGTAGAGCTTGCTGTGCTCTTCCTTATATATTACCTCTTCATCGGAAAGAGCGGTGAGTGCCTTCGGATCCCAGTTCACCATCCTCACACCGCGATATATCAGCCCTTTGTTGTAGAGGTCTACAAACACTTTCAGCACACTCTCCGAACGCACTTCGTCCATCGTAAAGGCTGTGCGATCCCAGTCGCACGACGCACCGAGCTTTCTGAGCTGCTTCAATATGATACCACCATGCTCTTCCTTCCATGCCCACGCGTGCTTGAGAAACTCTTCGCGTGTCAGGTCGGTCTTCTTTATTCCCTGCTGTGCCAATTTGCCCACCACCTTGGCTTCAGTGGCAATGGAAGCATGATCCGTCCCGGGCACCCAGCAGGCATTCTTGCCCAGCATACGGGCACGGCGCACAAGGATATCCTGGATGGTATTGTTAAGCATGTGCCCCATGTGGAGTACGCCGGTGACATTAGGCGGCGGGATAACAATCGTGTACGGCTCTCTGCCATCGGGCTTCGATTTGAAAAAGCCGTTATCCAACCAATACTGATACCACTTGCCCTCCACCTCGGCGGGACTATACTTACTTGCAATTTCCATATTGTATATTTCTTTTGATTTCACCTCTTCTTACCTATCCGGACGGGGCAACCCCGCTTTCACAGCGGCGCAAATGTACAAAAATAATAATGTGGGATATACACGCAGAAAGGGGATATGACCTCATCCGGCACATACCCCCTCTCTTTTCTTCTTTAATCTTTTCAATTCATTACGAACCCACAGAGACTCGGCTCCAACGCCGGCTCAGCGTGATAGCACCTTGCAAAGCGAAAAAGATAATCAAGCGTCTGTCTGCTTGGCATACCCGTCCTACTGCCACGGCTATCTTTTGTTTCGTTCTTTAGTTCATGCGTGTACTGCGTAGAAAATCTCCTCATAGGCATTCCCGTTTTTTTATTCGTTCGATAGTAAAACGGGAGATTATTCCACTTATTTCATGAGCCAAAGAATATTTTTTCCGTCCGTTTCTTTCTCAGGCAATAGACAGCTCCATGCGGTTTTCTTCCGCCATACGACGCATGTTCAAGATGGCATAACGCATCCGTCCCAATGCCGTGTTTATGCTGACGCCCGTGATGTCGGCAATCTCCTTAAAGCTGAGATCCTGATAATACCGCATCTCAAGCACCTCGCGCTGATTGTCGGGCAGATGACGTATCAGCTTCTTCACGTCCGAGAGCACCTGACGACGCACGAGGCAGTCTTCCACCGTCCCATCGCACAGCTTTATGTTGTTAAACAAATCCACTTCCACCTCGTCGTTGGAAATAGTATTCTCGTTGCGTTCCTGACGGATACTGTCGATAACCAGATTGTGCGCAATGCGGGTGATCCATGCCTTAAACTTGCCGTTCTCGGTGTAACGACCCTGTTTAATGGTCATGATAACCTTGACAAAGGTCTCCTGGAAGATATCCTCTGCCAACTCCTTATTACGAACCATAAAGTAAATGTAGGAATGTATTCCGCTCTTGTGACGGTTCAGCAACGCATCAAACGCGGCATTATTACCCCCGGCATAAAGGACAACCAACTCTTCGTCAGTCATCGATTTCAAATTCTCCATTACTTCTCTGTGTTTTATAATTTCTTCGAGTAATGTTTATGCTATAGGCAATATGAATTTTATACGTTAAACAATCTTGCGTTTTCGGAGGCAAAAGAACAAAAAGTATTTCGCATAGGCAAAACAGTGCAGTCGTTTTCGTCCTAAAAATGTCCCTTGCCTACGTTTTTAACATACAAACAGGTGACATTTCACCAATAGCACCATGTCTGATAACAGAGACAATACAAAAAAAGAGTCGCCAATCATCCCCACCCATGTCATCCGGCGTCGGAGCACGGAAAAACATCGGCGAGGCATGCGATTCTTCCGGATCGGGGTCCGGAATGACAGTTTTTGGATTTGTGTACGGGTGACAAAGACACTGTGACGGTTTCACAGTATAATTGTATCGGGTACAAAAACGCTGTGAAGTTTTTACAGCATAATTGTAACGGGCGCAAAGACGCTGTGGAATTTCACAGCATAATTGTA
>CAVIFD010000090.1:0-6532 GCA_963641545.1 bacterium
GACGCTTCGGACCTCTTCTCGTGGTTCCCCATCGGTGCGATGGTTCTCACTCCGCTGCTCGGATGGTTTCTCGACAATAAAGGGAAAGGGGCAACCATGTTGATCTTGGGAGCACTGCTTATGAGCTGCTGCCACCTGATCTTCGCGCTCTACCCGCTGAGCGGCGAGCCGTCCGGCTTCGTTGTTGCCTATGCTGCCATCGTCATCTTAGGGATATCTTTCTCGTTGGTGCCTGCCGCGCTGTGGCCCTCCGTGCCCAAGTTGGTTGAAGGACGCTACCTCGGCTCTGCATACTCCGTAATCTTTTGGATACAAAACATCGGCTTGTGGGCTTTCCCTATCATCATCGGAAAGGTGCTGATATGGACAAACCCGGACGTGACTGCGGCGGGAGGCGAATACGACTACACCGCGCCGATGCTGATATTTGCCGGCTTGGGTGTTTTAGCCCTGTTGCTCGGCTTGTGGTTGAAGCGTGAAGACAAGGTAAAACACTACGGCTTGGAGCAACCCAACATCAAGAAAGGATAGAGGTGAATATCGATTAATTTGCCCAAACTAATCGGCAAGCCTTTTTTCGGTGGGGGTTTAAACCTTTTGACCGAAAGGTCTGAACCTCCGGTTTTTCAAAAGGGTTAGCCCTTTCGGGCAAAAGGGTTAGCCCTTTCGGGCAAAAGGGCTAGCCCTCTGTTTTTGGCATGCCAGGGATGAGAGAAGTTTTACCGAACAACAACAGACATAAATGAAGATCAGCAAAACGAACGTAGCCCGACTGCTTGACAAGGCCAAGGTGACATACCGGCTTGTGCCGTATGAGGTGGACGAGAACGATTTGAGTGCCATTCACGTGGCAGAGCAGCTGGGCGAGAATGTCGAACAGGTGTTCAAGACGTTGGTTCTCCACGGGGATAAGAGCGGGTACTTTGTCTGCATAATCCCCGGAGCCGACGAGGTGGACCTGAAGAAGGCTGCCAAGGTGTCGGGCAACAAGAAGTGCGAGATGATCCCGATGAAAGAGCTGTTGCCGCTCACGGGCTATATACGTGGCGGCTGTTCCCCTATCGGCATGAAGAAGCATTTCCCGACGTACATACACGAGACGGCAGAGAAGTTCGAGAGACTGTTTGTCAGTGCCGGAGAGCGTGGCTTACAGGTGGAGCTGTCGCCCGCCGACCTGATCCGCGAAGCGCGGGCAGAGGTGGCAGACCTCGTCAAAACTTCCTGAAGACATACCTTCTGCCATCGCCGTCGAGTATGAGCTGCTTATCGGTCAGCTTCTCGATGGTGAACACGCGTGTCTTGGAAGCCCAGTCGGTGTAGGGCATGAAGCTGCCCAAGCCGTACGGATTGGAGACAAGCTCAATGGTCAGCCGCGTGTCGTCTTCCAACGTGTTGAAGCCATGACGGTAGATGACGGTGTCTTTCGTGGGCTGGTATATCTGATACATGAACAGTCTGTTTTGGAAATTATAAAACACCGTGTCAGCCTCGACGACGTTTCCGTCCGCCTCCATCTTCTGCAGCTGCCACTTGCCTTCCATCATGTGCTCCGTGTCGTCGTGGCAGGCAGCCGTCAAAACAACCGTCACGGCGAAGATTATCCCGTATTTCAATGCTTTCATAGCGCGTTACAACAAACCTTTGGTGCTTGGTAGTTCATACTTATATATATCGCGGCGAACCGCCATCTTTATTGCCCTTGCCAAGGCTTTGAAGATGCCTTCTATCTTGTGATGTTCGTTCGTCCCCTCCGCCTTGATGTTAAGATTCATGCGGGCAGCGTCGCTCAGGCTCTTGAAGAAATGGAGAAACATCTCCGTCGGCACGTCGCCCACCTTCTCGCGACGAAACTCGGCATCCCACACTAACCAGGGGCGTCCACCGAAGTCGAGTGCCACGCTGCACAGGCAGTCGTCCATAGGCAGACAATAGCCATAGCGTTCTATGCCCCGCTTGTCGCCAAGGGCTTTCAGCAAAGCCTCCCCGAGGGCAATGGCTGTATCCTCTATGGTGTGATGTTCGTCGACACAGAGGTCACCCCGCACATGTATGGTCAGATCCATGCCGGAATGTTTGCCTATCTGCTCGAGCATGTGGTCGAAGAATCCCAAGCCTGTCGTGATGTCGGTCTTTCCCCTGCCGTCGAGATTAAGTTCCACGAGGATGTCTGTCTCCTTGGTCGTGCGCCTCACCACAGCACGCCGCTCGCCGGCAAAGAGGAATTCGGTCACTCTGTCCCAATCGTCCGTTATCAAAACAGGGGAAAGCCCTGGTTCTTCCGACAGCAAACGCTCTGCCTCTTCGTCGTCGGGGCGCAGCCAGATGCCTTTGGCTCCCAAGTTCCGAGCCAGCTGCATGTCCGTCAGACGGTCGCCAATGACGTAGCTGCCGGCAAGGTCGTATTCGCCGCTCATATATCTGCCCAACATACCGGTGCGCGGCTTGCGGCAGGGGGAATCATCTTCAGGGAAAGAACGGTCGATCAGTATGTCGTCGAACACGATCCCTTCGCCTTCCAGTGTCTTCAGTATCATACGGTGGGCAGGATGGAAGGTCTCTTCCGGAAAGGATGGCGTGCCCAGTCCGTCTTGGTTGGAGACCATGACAAACTCGAAGTCGAGATGCTTGCGGATGAAATACAGGTTGCGGAACACCCCCGGGTAGAACTCCAGCTTCTCCAAGCTGTCCAGCTGATAGTCCACGGGCGGTTCCTTCACCAACGTGCCGTCTCTGTCGATAAAAAGTGCTCTCTTCATGCCTTGATGTCTTTTAATGCTTCCAACAACGTGTCGTTCTCCTGCGGTGTACCAATGGTTATACGCAGGCAGCCGCCACACAGCGACACATTATTACGGTTACGCACAATAACGCCTTTCTCCACCAACATATTGTATACCGCATCGGCATCACCCACGTTTACAAGGATAAAATTGGCATCGGTGGGATACATCTTCCTGACGACGGGCAGCAGCGGCAGAGCCTTCTGCATGCGAGTACGCTCGGAAAGGATACGGCGCAGCTGATCTCGCATCGCCTCTTCACCTTCGAGAAGCTCCAACGCCGCCTTTTGCGTCAGCATGTTGATGTTGTAGGGATACTTGATCTTGCTTAGCACGGCAACTATCTCGGGCGAGGCAAAAGCCATCCCGAGACGAATGCCCGCTGCACCCCACGCCTTCGACAATGTCTGCAGCACAACCAGCCGCGGGAAGTTCTTCAGCTCCGAAAGGAAAGACGGCTCGCTTGAGAAGTCGATATATGCCTCGTCGACCACCACTATCCCCTCGAAGCCTTTCAATATCTTATATATCTCATCCCTCTCGAGGCTGTTTCCCGTCGGGTTATTGGGCGAGCAGAGGAAGACAATCTTCACCCGCTCGTCCACACTCTTCAGCAGAGTTTCTGCATCCAAGCGGAAGTCGGGGGTGAGCGAGACCTTTCTAAATTCCACATCATTCACGTCGGCTGCCACCTCATACATTCCGTAAGACGGCGAAATACTTACGACGGCATCCCTGCCGGGCTCGCAGAAGGCTCGTATAAGCAGGTCAATGGGCTCGTCACTGCCGTTGCCAAGGAAGATGGACTTCTTATCCACGCCCTTGAGCTGTGCTATCCTCTCCTTCAGTTTCCACTGCATCGGGTCGGGATAACGGTTGTAGGGTTCGTTGTACGGGTTCTCGTTTGCATCCAGGAAAACGGACGCGCTGCCGTGAAACTCATCTCTCGCCGAGGAGTATGGTTTCAACGCCCAAATGTTGGGGCGGACAAGATTCTTCAAGTCTGTCATAGCGTGTTCAGTCTTACGGTTACTGCATTGCGGTGGGCATCCAGCTGCTCGCCTGCCGCCATTGTACGGATTGTTTCTCCCAAGCGTTTGATCCCTTCGGCAGAGATCTCCTGAAAGGTCATCTTCTTGATGAAGCTGTCGAGGTTCACGCCGCTGTAAGCCCGGGCATATCCGTTGGTGGGAAGCGTGTGGTTGGTGCCCGAGGCATAGTCGCCCGCGCTCTCCGGCGTATAAGCCCCGAGGAACACACTGCCGGCATTGCTTATCTGCTCGGCAATGGCGGCATAGTTCTTCGTTTGTATGATGAGATGCTCGGGGGCATACATATTGGTAAAGTCCACCACCTCCTGCTCGTCCCTCAGCACTATTATGCGGCTATGCTCCAAAGCCCGTTCGGTAATATCCTTTCTATGGAGCGCGGAGAGCTGACGATGTATCGCTTCGACAACGGCGGGAACAATGCTTTCCGCCGACGTGACGAGCAATGCCTGACTGTCTGCCCCGTGCTCTGCCTGCGAGAGGAAGTCGGCAGCGATAAACTCGGGATTGGCAGATTCGTCGGCAATGACCTCCACCTCCGAAGGACCTGCAGGCATGTCGATGGCAACATCCTCGAGGCTGACAAGCTGCTTGGCGGCGGTCACGTACCTGTTACCCGGACCGAATATCTTATACACCTTGGGCACCGTCTCCGTGCCGTAAGCCATGGCTGCTATCGCCTGTATGCCGCCCGCCTTGAATATCTTGCTCACCCCTGCCGCTTGTGCTGCGAAGAGGATGGCGGGGTGCACCTTTCCTTCCCTGTTGGGTGGCGTGCAGAGCACTATCTCCCTGCATCCGGCAATATGCGCAGGGACGGCAAGCATCAGGACGGTGGAAAACAATGGTGCCGTCCCGCCCGGGACATAAAGCCCCACCTTCTCGATTGCCACTGCCTTCTGCCAGCAGGTCACGCCCTCGGTTGTCTCCACCTTTTGTCCCGTGAAGCGTTGCGAGGCATGGAACGTCTCGATATTCGCTTTCGCCGTGAGGATGGCTTGCTTCAACTCTTCGGGGACAAGGTGGCAAGCCTCTTCCATCTCGCCTTCCGACACCCGAAGAGACTCCAAGCGTACCTTGTCGAACTTTTCCTCATATCTCTTTACGGCAGCATCCCCTTCGCTGCGCACTTCCTCCAGCACGGTGCGGACCGTGCCGAACAGTTCCGTCACATCCATGGCGGGACGCGCCACGAGAGACTGCAGGTCTTCCCTTGCGGGGTATTTTATTATCTCCATAATACCAATCCGTTTAGAGTATCATCTTCTCAATCGGGAGCACCAATATGCCCTCGGCTCCGAGAGCCTTGAGCTTTCCGATGATTTCCCAAAAATGTTTCTCGGCAATCACCGACTGCACCGACACCCAGTCGCCATCGGCAAGCGGCGTCACCGTCGGGCTTTTCATTCCCGGCAGCACTTCTATTATCTCCTTCAGCTTGTCTTTCGGGGCATTCAGCAGCACGTACTTCTTGCCGTCTGCCATCTGCACTGCCTCGAAGCGGAAGAGCAGCTCGCCGAGTATCGCCTGCTTCTCGTCCGAAAGATTGTTGTTGGCAATAAGAAGAGCCTCGCTCTGCATCACCGCCTCCACCTCTTTCAGTCGGTTGCTCACAAGCGTGCTGCCCGAGCTGACAATGTCGAAGATGGCATCCGCAAGACCTATGCCCGGGGCAATCTCCACCGACCCGCTGATGACGTGCAGGTTTGCCTTCACGCCGTTCTCCCTCAGGTATGCCTCCAATATCTTCGGGTAGGATGTGGCAATGGTCTTGCCTTCGAACCATCCGATCCCCGCATATTCCTCATCCTTGGGGATGGCAAGCGACACACGGCAGCGGCTGAAGCCAAGCCGCTTCACCAGGCGCGCCTCGCTGCCCTTCTCCACATATTCGTTCTCGCCGACAATACCCACGTCTGCCACACCGTTTGCCACAGACTGAGGTATGTCGTCGTCGCGAAGGAACAACACCTCGACAGGGAAATCCTTCGCCGAGAGAAGCAACACACGCTTCCCTTTGTCCAGTTTGATACCCGCTTCCTCCAAGAGGAACATCGTCTCGTCGTATAGACGACCTTTCGATTGCACTGCAATTCGTAACATATCCGTCATTTTTGTAATCATTTATTCCCGTACAACAAAAGAGGCCCGCCGATCACTCGGCAAGCCCCCCTTTTCAACAATTTATCAACACCGCATACATCAAAGCCCACCGAAACAACTATCCGTTGTAATGGTGGTGGCAAAAAAAGTATGACGCATTTCCTTCCATTTGTTTCTCTTTTGCGCCGCAAAATTACAATAATATCCAAAAACACGCATAATGCTATCAAAAAGATTACCTCGTCGGCCAATGTTGCTCTAAATAAAAATGTACATGAGACAAGATTCATGCGTCAAAACCTCCGAGACCATCAGCCTCGAGGATGACAATCACCTGTCAATCCATTCCTTGAGTTGCGCCGACTTTTCCTTGCTTACAATAATCTTCACATCAGGGTAAGCCTTCAGATGGACGGAGAGCTTGCCGCCGAAGAGGAAGCCAATGCGGTCGATATTGTCGATGGAAATGATGTACTGGCGGTTGGCGCGGAAGAACTTCGAGGGAGAGAGCTGCGCTTCGATATCGTTGAGCGTGAAGTTCAAGGCCACCGACCTGCCGGTGTGGAGATAGGCTCGGGTGATGCCGTTCTCGGTGGCCAC
>CAVIFD010000091.1:0-6520 GCA_963641545.1 bacterium
GCATGTCGCTGCTCGGCAACCTCATCATCCTCTGCGGCCACTACAAGGGCATAGACTATCGCATCAGGGAGCATCTTATCACCAAAGAGATCTCCGTGGGCGATTACGTCCTGACAGGCGGCGAGCTGGCTGCGGCAGTCATCACCGATGCCGTCGTGAGGCTGATACCCGGAGCCATAGGCGACGAACAGAGTGCACTGTCAGATTCTTTCCAGGACAATCTGCTGGCACCGCCGGTCTACTCGCGACCGGCAGAATACAAGGGATGGAAGGTGCCCGATGTGCTTCTTTCGGGGCATCAGCGGAAGATAGAAGAGTGGCGTTTGCAGCAAGCCCAGGAACGAACCGCACGGCTGCGCCCCGACCTGCTCGAAAAGTAAATCCGACACCTTCGAGGGGGGGAGGGTTAGCCCTTTTACCCAAATGGGCTAGCCCTTTTGCTCAAACGGGCTAGCCCTCTGTTTTTCGAGAGGTTCGAACCTTTTGCCCGAAAGGTTCATACCTTTTGCTCAAAAGGTTCATACCTCTTCTTTGAAAGTACCGACTGTCTCGGGTGAAACAATCGGTACTTTTACTCAAAACAATCGGTACTCTGTTTTTTGGGGGGATGGCGGGGCTTAGTGCTTCGCCGTGCAGATGTGTTTCGCCGGCTGACGGATCGTACCCTTCAGACGAATGTCTTTGCAGGATCGTCCGACCATGACGCGGAAATCGCCCGGCTCCACCACACGGTTCATCTCTTTATCCAACATCGAGAGGTCTTCCGGCGTTACCCGGAAGTTTATGTTCTTGGTCTCGCCCGGAGACAATTCCACAGGCAAGAAATGAATCAAACGGGTGATAGGTTGGGTAACCGAAGCCACCTTGTCGAGCAAATACATCTGCACAACCTCACGAGCAGGATATTTCCCCGTGTTCTTCACCGAGAACGACACCGTGTAAGACGCATCGCCCTTGGCAGGTTCTATCTTCAGATCCGCGTATTCAAACTCCGAATAACTCAATCCGTAGCCGAACGGGAACAGAGGTTCGCCGGTCAGGTTGAGATAGTCGTCGCTGCGTCCCGTGGGCTTGTGGCTGTAGTTGAGCGGCAGCTGAGCCTCGTGGATGGGGTATGTTATCGGGAGCTTTCCCGAAGGATTGTAGTCGCCGAACAACACATCGGCAACGGCGTTCCCGCCTTCCACACCCGGATACCAGGCGTTCAATATGGACGGCACGTTGTCCATCCATTCCTTCATCACGACGGCACTTCCGCCAATCAGCACAACCACCGTCGGCTTCCCTGTCTCTGCCACACGGTTGATAAGCTCTTCCTGTCTTCCGGGCAAGGTCAGGTAACCTCTGTCGCGAAACTCGCCCTCTTCAATGCCTGCAACAACGATAGCCACATCCGCCTGCCGGGCTGCCTCCACTGCACGCTTGATGCTCTCGTCTTCGCTCTCAACGCCGCAGCTCCACACCAGGCGGATACGGGCATTGCGTGTGTTCTCGTAGAAACGGATCTTCACGTCATACGTCTTTCCCCTCTCAAAACGGAAGGGGACGAGCGTGGAGCCGAACGAAGCCTTATGGGGTTTGTCCACCATCATCTTCCCGTCCACCCAAAGCCGGTAGCCGTCGTTGCCCTCCAAGCCGAGCAGGTATGTTCCCGTGACGGGTGATGTCATCCGTCCGTTCCATTCCACGGAGAACCAGTCGACTGCCAGGCATGAGTCCGGAGCGAAGAGCGTCCATGAGAACTGCACCTGCTTGTCTACGCGTTTCAAGTCCGGCGCACCCTCGCAGGTGATGTTGTTGAAGTAAGACCCTTCCAGCCCGGGCTTCCCGTCGGGAGTGGAAAGCATATCGGCGGGCACTGTCACGTATGGCGGATTGACACGTTTGCAACCCATCTCGCAGACGATGTCCGCACTGCTGCCGAGTTTGTTCTTCAGAGCGTCGAGTATGCTGACCTTGTTCACACCCGGACCGCTGTACCCTCCGAGGCGTGCAGCCGTGGCATCCTCGCCTATCAGCGCAATGCGGCGCGTCTGCTTTGAGAGGGGCAACACATTGTCGTTGTTCTTCAGGAGCACCATCGACTTGCAGGCTGCCTCGCGAGCCAAAGCTCTGTGCTCGTCGCACGAGTTCCAACGCTCTGCCTCCGCTTCGTCCACATAAGGATTCTCGAACAGTCCGAGGCGGAACTTTGCCTTCAGCACCTGCGTGACGGCACGGTTGAGAGCCTCTTCCGTAATCAGCCCGTCGCGGCAAGCCTTCAGGAAAGGCTCGTGCTCTTCGTAGGCAACCTGGAAGATGACATCCAGTCCGCCGTTGACGGCATCCGCTCCGGCTTCGGAGTAGTTGTTGACGGTATGATGCAACTTATGAATGATACATACGGCATCCGCATCGGAGATGGTAAACCCGTCGAAACCCCATTCGCCGCGCAGCTTCCTGAGCAGCAGCCAAGGGTCTGCCGTGCATGGCGTGCCGTCTATCATATTATATGAGGTCATCACCGACTGCGAGCCGCCCTGCAGGAAGCATGCCTTGAAGGGAACAAGATGTGTCTCCTCAAGGAAACGCTCCGTGAAATGGATGGGGTTACTGTCGCGCCCGCCGTCGCCCGAGTTGGCAACGAAATGCTTCGGGGTGGTTACCACGCCCAGCTCCTCGAAGCTCTTCACGAAGCTCACACCCATGCAGGATGAGAGGTAAGGGTCTTCGCCGTAGGTCTCTTCCGTCCGCCCCCAGCGCACATCCGTGGCAAGATTGACAACAGGCGAGAGCACCTGCCTTATGCCGCGCGTCTTCGTCTCCATGGCGGCAGCGTGGGTGACACGTCGCATCAGTGTGGTGTCGAAACTTGCTGCCAGCGCAATAGCCTGCGGGAAGGCTGTTGCCCCTGCACGCGACAGCCCGTGCAGTGCCTCGTCGAAGGCAATGATGGGAATGCCCAGGCGGGTCTCTTCCACGAAGAAGCGTTGTATCTCGTTTATCTTCTTCGCCGTCTCGCGAGCCGTAAGGTTGGGGTTATACTGCAGCAGCTGTTTCAGCTCGGGGTCGTTAGCCCCTGTTGCCGACACCTGCAGGCCGAATATCCCGTGCTTGAACTTCTCTTTCCCCAAATCCAAATCGCCCGGCATCATATATATCTGCCAGAACTTCTCCTCCAACGTCATCCTGCCGAGCAAATCCTTCACGCGTTCCTCCACCGGAAGCGTCGGGTCTTTGTAGGGCGGACGTTTATCTGCCCGTGCATAAGAGCACAACGACAGGACAAAGGCCAGGCAATAGCTCAGAATCCTCATGTCTGCAATCCTATTTTACTTCAAGTACGACAATCGACTTTGCCGGAAGGGAGACATTCAGCCTGCCTTTCTCCACTTTCGCACCCTTGAACGCTGCGGGCTTCACCAGGTCGGGGTTCTCGAACGTGTTATGGTCGTTGATGGAGGCGGAGGTCAGTATGCGTCCGCTCACGCCGGAGATCTTCTCGCCCTGAAGGTCGAGGGTCACGTTCTGCGCGCCGTCCACATCCACGTTCGCAAGCGTGATATGTATCACACCGTTCCCGTCCTTCGAGGCAGAGGCACTCAGCATCGGGACTTCACGGTCATCGCGCACTTTCACCTTGTCGCATATCAAGTCCATCGGGAGATAAGTGGCATCGTGGTGCACCTTATACATCTCGAAGACATGATAGGTCGGTGTGAGCAGCATCTTCGCTCCGTTTGTCAGGATCATGGACTGAAGCACATTGGCAATCTGGGCAATGTTAGTCATCTTCAGACGGTCGGTATATTTGTTGAACACATTCAGCGAAAGGGCAGCCACGAAGGCGTCGCGCATGGTGTTCTGCTGGAAGAGATGGCCGTTGATCGTCCCCGGCTCTTCGTCCCACCATGCTCCCCATTCGTCGAGCATCAGGGCAACGTGCTTTTGGGGGTCGTACTTGTCCATGATGACGATGTGTTTCTTTATCACGTCTTCTATCTCAAGGCACTTGCCCATAGCCCAATAGTAATCGTCCTTGCTGAAGTTCGTTGCCGACCCTTTGTGGTTCCAGTCGCCAACGGTGTAGTAGTGGAGCGACAAGCCTTCCATGCGTCCGCCGACGTTCTTCATCAGGACCTCGGTCCAGTTGTAGTCGTAGTCGCTCGCACCGCAGGCAATCTTAAACAAGCGGTTGCCGCTGTAGTTGCGGCAGTAGGTGATGTAGCGACGGTATTCGTCGGAATAGTATTCGGGGCGCATGTTTCCGCCGCAGCCCCAGCTCTCGTTGCCTATCCCCAAGAACTTCACCTTCCATGCCTTGTCGCGACCGTTACTGCTGCGAAGCTTTGCCATCGGACCTTCTTCCGCAGTCATATACTCGACCCATTCGGCAGCTTCTTCCACCGTGCCGCTGCCCACATTGAGGCAGACATACGGCTCGCACTCCAACAGCTCGCAAAGGTTGAGGAACTCATGCGTCCCGAAGCTGTTGTCTTCCACCGTTCCTCCCCATGTGGTGTTCACCAGCTTGGGGCGGTTCTCTTTCGGACCGATACCGTCCGTCCAGTGATACGTGTCGGCAAAGCAGCCTCCTGGCCAGCGCAGGTTGGGTATCTGCAGGTTCTTCAACGCTGCGACAACATCGTTGCGGTATCCGTTGGTGTTCGGGATGTCGGAATCCGGACCTACCCAAAGCCCGCCGTATATGCAGGTGCCCAGATGCTCGGCGAAATGCCCGTAGATGTGTTTACTGATCTGTTGTGTTCCTTCCCCGGGATACACGCGGATGCTCGCTTCTCTTTGAGCAAACAAAGGCAAAGCCAAAAGTGCAAAGGCACCGATGAATAAGTTCTTCATGATATTACAATTTGTTTTAGTGAGTAAATGCTATTTGAGCTGTGTATTGTCGATGGCGTCCAGCTTACGCAGTGTCTCCAAGCGGAAAGCTCCGGGCCAGGCAACCAGCCACGAGTTGATCCGTTCGAAGTTGGAGGCAGCGCCCCAGTTCCATCCGCATTCCATATATGCTTCGTTCTGCGAGCCTGCCGGACGGGTGCGCCCGTTGATCACCAACGTCCCGTCGGAGATCAGCTGACAGCCGTTGTTCCATATTGCCACAGCCTTCTCTCTCCATTGGTTGTCGCCCGTAAGTTCGGACAGCTCGAACCATTTCGGCACCCAGAACAAGGCGTAGGGGTCGAGGTGATTGTGCTGCACGGAAACGGAGGTGGCACCGAATGTCTTGTATCCGTACTGCGTGAAATTGTCGTCTGAAGGATAAACGCCGTTGTAGTGCCACAGCCATGTGGAGAGATAATAGGATACGGCAACGGCATCGTCGAGATACTTCTTTTCGCTCGTCAGGGCATACAGCTTCAGAGCCGAACGCAGGAGGGAGATGGACGATTCCTTGTCGATACACCAGGTGTCCAAAGCTCCGGCAGTGGAGTAGCCCTTCGTCTTCAGCTCGCTGACATAATAGTCGTATGCACGGGAGGCGGAAACGAAATAGGTGCTGTCGTTCGACCTGCAGAAAGCCTCCAACATGGGCGGAACAAGGAAGCACCCGATTGTCCCCTCGCGATAATAACACTCCCCGCTCGGATACCATCCGCGACCATACACGCCGCTTTCCTGCTGGTCGCCCTTCGCAAAATCGCAGATGCCGAAAGCTATGCGCTCGTATTCCGGACGGCTCAGTCCGCATTCCTTCACCAGATCCGTCGCCTCAAAATAGTTGAGAGCCGCCGTGCCAAGGTTGCAGGCATCCATGATGATGTCTTCGTTCTGTTTCTTCTGCTTGGAGATACGGTCGTAGTGCGTGTAGAACAACCCGTTGGGCAGGGGGGCACCCTTTGCCCACGCATCGAGAGTGGCCAGTCCTATGTCGAGCGACTCTTTGTTGCCGTGCTTGATATAATCGTAGAGGAAGGAATTGGCAAACGAAGCATTCTGTCCGCACCATCCCACTTCGTAGCCTCTGCGCCGGCTCCACTCTCCGTCTTTATCCGGAGTGAGACCGATGGTGAAGCCACGGAAGTCGCCCTCCTCGGACCAAAGGCTCTCTTTCGCATAACGAAGACCAAGCTCCCATATCTTCGCAGGTGCATAAACCTCTATGTTCGGTTTGTCTGCCCGCTGCCATGCCTCGTCCAGGAAATGACGTATTGCGCCGTGATGCGGCTCCACTTCGCTTACATTTATATATGTGGTAAACGTGACTGTCTCGCCTTTCGAGAGATTTTCCTTTTTCTGATACCCGGGGGCGTAGCGGTCTCTCGCGGCGTAAACCTTCGGCATCTCTTCCTCGGGCCATATCAGCCGATGGGTGGTTGTCTGTGCCTCGGGCATGATCGAACATGAGAAATCTTCTTTTGCGCATTGAGGAACATCGCCCCACATGGCAACGGCAAACTCTTTCCCTTCGGAATAGGTTGCTCCCGGGACAGAAGTCCTGCGATAAGAGCATGTCCGCCATTCTCCGTCCTGCTGCGCACCCTTGGGCTCTTTTCCGCGGCCCCAGTTGTTGCCGTCGTAC
>CAVIFD010000092.1:0-6495 GCA_963641545.1 bacterium
GTTGGTAATCAAAGGAATAGAGAATAAGAGAAGAGGGATGTAGTAGTACAACGCTAATACAACGCCGAAAGCCCCACGTCGATATACGTAAAGCGAGGCTACCATGAATAGCACACGCTTAGTATACACCCCATGAGGCGTTCTGCATTGCTTTGTTTTTGACTTACAGTTGAAATTTGCGAGATTCCAATTCATCAAAACCAAAGCGTACAAAAACGCCTTTAATATGTATGTTTTTCCCATCACCGCAATTACCCCAAGCGGGCTTTCAGCGCGAGGAAAACGTCACAAATGTAGTCATTATTTCTTGTTGCCAATATGTGAGTATATTTTATGTAATAAATCCGCCCTGCCTGTATGATACCGAAATATCACGTGGAGGATGAGATCCCGCGTCGGGAAGGCAGGATGACATAGACGGGGCATGCGGCGCTTTCGGATCGGGGTATGCCATGACGGTTTGGGGAGTTTGTGCACACGTGCAAAGACTCGCCACAAAACATTTTTGTATTTTTGCCGAGCAGTATAAATACTCGCAACTATCGCCGCGTTAGTTTCACCACCATCTTTGCGGCACATCGTTATTCTCATTAAAAAACACGCGTAAATATGCTATTCGGACACGGCGACGACCACTACAACTCACAAAAAGAGGTAAAGATCAACTTCAGCTCCAACGTCTGGCACGGAGCAAACCTCGACAAACTCAAAGAACATCTTGGCGAACAGTTCGACAAGCTGACCCGTTATCCGGAGCCGGATGCTGCGTCGCTGAAGAGGATTCTTGCCCGCCGGTGCGAGGTGGGGGAAGAGAATATCGTAGTGACAAACGGCTCGGTCACTGCTTTCTATCTTATTGCCCAGGCATGGAAGGGCGCACGCTCGTCCGTTGCCGTCCCGTCTTTTGCGGAGTATGAGGATGCCTGCCGCCTGCACGGACATGAGCTGACATTCTTCCCTACATCCTGCGACCTGTCGGAAACAGACTTGGAAGGGCAGGACTTCTGCTGGATATGCAACCCGAACAACCCCGACGGCAAGCTACATCATCGCACGGAGCTGCTCCGACTGATTGCCTCAAACCCGAGCACGATGTTCGTCGTAGACCAGGCTTACGCCGCCTTCACAACAGAAGATATGCTGAAGCCTTCGGACGTGGAGCGCAACCCGAACCTGATACTTGTCCACTCCATCTCGAAAGCCTACAACATTCCCGGGTTGCGCGTCGGTTATATCATTGCCGCGCCGAAGGTGGCGGCGGAAGTGAACAAATATGTTATCCCCTGGTCGGTCAATGCCGTTGCCATCGAAGCAAGCAAGTATATCCTTATCCATCCCGCGCAATTCACCCTACCCATCCGCAAATGGCAGCGCGACACGGCAGACCTTATATACATGCTGAGCAAGATTGATGATTTGGAGGTGATGCCTACTGCCACGACGTTCTTCCTCGTTCGCCTCAGAAAGGGGACGGCAGCGGAGCTGAAAAAATATCTTTGGGAAAGTCACGGCATACTTATCCGCGACGCGTCGAACTTCCGCAGCTTGGACGAGACGTATTTCCGCATATCTACGCAGACCACCGCCGAGAATCAAATACTTGTCGAGGCAATACGCGAATGGTCCGCGCTCATGCCCGATTAGTTGTCCAGCATTTTGGGATTGAAGATGAGGTAACCGATGTTTACCCCGAAATTGAAGTTCTTTGCCGGATAGCTGTATCCGTTGGCATAAAGGCTGATGGAGGCGAAAGGCAGCTGCAAGACCAATGCCGCCTCACCCATGTACTCGAACGAACGGAGGAACTTGCCGTAGTAGGGCGTTGCCACGTAAGGAGTTTCGCTCACGACCTCCTTCTTTATCTCATACAACGGCGCAAAACCGTAGAGGTCCACGCGAAAATGCAGAAGCCTGCTCAGTTTGCATATGGGCGAAACGCCGGCGGCGAAATACCGGTTTGCACGGAAAGCCTCGTTGAAGACAATCTTACTATGCGGCGTAGGTGTGAAGGCAGGTGCCTGAAGGACTGAAGCCGTGTAGTTGCTCATGAGGTTCTTGCTCGAGAGAACCAGCTCGCCGCGCAACCCGAGGTTGAAACGACTGCTCAGCTCCTTGTATTCCTGCCACTCCCCTTTCAGCTGCAGCCAACTGTGCGTCTTGCTCTTGAAGGGGCGGTTTTCGTCTGTCGGAGACGACGGGTCGTAACTCTCCGTCCCTACGACATACTGCGCAATAAGCTGCTGCTTTTGTCCGGATATGGGATATTGTTTGGCGTCGAGCGAATTTCGTTCTATGCTGAGCGTGCCGCTGAAGAGATTGTGCCGGCTGCGGTCGAACGCCGAGTTCGGGAGCAGCATGCTCTTGCTCTGATAGTAATAATCGTTCAACTGCCCGTAGGCGAAACCTATCTCCGACTTCGCACGGTTCAGAAACGGGAAGCCCAGCTTGACCTTTGCGTACAGCTCTTTCTGCTGCATGAACGCCGGAAGCACGTCTTCATAAAACAGGGACTGACCCTCCTGATATTTCTTGTCGGAATACACGCCCTGCACGTTGAGGTATGTCGGTATCTTCGTCTGCAGATATATCCGCCCGTTGAGCAACACTCCGCTGAAGGAGTTACCCACATGGAAGTTGGCGTTGACATCCGCAGCAAAACGTCCGAGGTATTTGTATCCAAGCCCCAGGAACAGCTGGTTTGCCTGATGCGACGACACGTTGCCACCGAAGCCGACCGTTATCTCGTCCTTCATCTTCACGTCGAGATAGAGGTCGAACTTCTTCTCCTTGCGGTTGTAGACGGCGTGCGGCATGATCTCCTTTATCTTCGACGATGTGAGTATCTTGAAATACGCCCGCTTGAAATCTTCCATGGAGAAGTCTTGGTTCATGTCGCGATGGAGCTGTGCCTCGATGTATTTGCGTTGCGATTCGGAAACGCCGGACACATATATATTATGGAAGACCAACGGCGGGAGGCTCTCTTTGTATTCCGCCCTGCGCCGGTTTACTTCCTCAAGCGACACGCGGCGGGGTACACGCTGTTTGATGGAGTCCATCATCGTCAGCGTCTGTTTGTAGCCGATATCCATCAGCTCCTTGGCTTTGGGGAAGTCGAGCAACGAGACTGTCGGGAAGCTGAACTTGATCGTCATGCCGTCTTCCTCGGCAACATCGTAGTCGGTCTTCTGCATTATCATCGTCTCAATCTGGTTGTACACATTGTCGGAGGGCTTGTTGTTTCCGCCCGACACTACGGAGCCGAATATGAAATCGGGATGGAAGGCATCCTTCATCGGACCTACGGGGAAGTTGTCGTATATGCCGCCGTCGAACAACGGCACGCTGTCTTTCCATATCGGCCGGAAGACGAAGGGAAAAGTCATCGACGCACGTACGGCATCACCAAGATCTCCGTTTCTGAAGATCACGGCTTTCTTGTTGTACACATCCGAACCGACGCAACGGAACGGGACAAACAGATTGTCGAAGTTCCACCCCGCCTTTGCCGTTGCCTGCGAGAAAAGAGCCATGAAAGCCTGGTTCATCTGAATGGGATTGATAAGGCTTTGCGGCAGGAAGTTTGCCTTTATCTGCAAGGAGTCGGTCATGTCGATGGAGAAATGCCCGAAGTCGGGGGTCGGGTCGGGGCTTTTGAAGTAATACTTGTATTCGCTCTCGACCATGCCCGTCTGCCAATAGCCGAACTCTTCCGAGAGTATCAGCGCAAGCATCTCTTCCGGCGTATAACCCATGGCATACAGACTGCCGATGATGGAGCCGATGGATGTGCCCGCGATATAGTCGATGGGGATGTCGTTTTCCTCAAGAGCTTTTATCACTCCGATATGCGCAGCTCCCTTCGCTCCTCCTCCGCTCAGCACAACGCCGACCTTCTGTGCAGCGATGGTCTGCACAAAGAGAATGAAAAAAGATATCAGGACGGCGGCTCTCTTCATGGGTTCACAGGTCAGAACGACAGCTTCATCATGAAACGAACACCCTTCGTCTGTATGCCCGGATGGTCGCGATAGGTCAGACGCCAAACGTAGTCGAGACGCAGGAACTTGAAGATGTTTTCGATGCCGATGCCGGCTTCCATGTACGGTGTCTTGTCGAACGTGTAGGAGCCTTCGGGAAAGAGATAAAGCCCACGGCTATCGACAAACGGATTGTTCTTGTCCGTCAGGTTACCCCACATACCACGGAAAGAGAACACCTCTCTCCACTTCAGCTTCTTTACCAACGGCAGACGGTTGAGGATAAGTCCGTTCATGAAGTAGGTGACATCCCACGACGCATATTCGTCGCTGATAAACTCCATCGCGTTCATGTTAGTGTAAGACTCCGGCTGGATGGTGTACGAGAGGTTCGCATTGGGCAGGATCAACAACGGATAGGGCACCTTGTCCCACACCTTGCCCGCCTTGCCGATGATATCGATATATCCGAAGGCGGAGAACCAGAAACGTTTCTGTATGCCCACGTCAGTGCGGTTGTAGGTATAGTCCGAACCCAAGAGGCCTTTCTGCGCCGTGATGTGGTTCAGTGTAAACACCGGTGCGTCGAACGTGATCGGATAGCGGTAGTTACGCGTCTGATAAAACTTCTCGTTAGGTGCAAAGCGGAACTTCAGCTCCAGCTCCGTCATCTTGTATGAGTTTATCGGAGATATGCTGCCGTCGTCCTCCATGCGGTCGAATATGGCATAGTCCGTGGAGTATTCTTTTTTGTTGCGAAGCACGGCGCCGTAGGCAATCCCGTTGTAGTGCTCGCGATAGTACGTCAGCTCTGCCTGTCGCAGATAGGTGGCACGCGTGTCTTTCTGTCGTTTCCAGGCAAGGAAGACGTTATCCTTGTTGGTATACATATACTGCTGCCCCAGCTGGTTGATGTCATACATATATTCGAAACGGACGGAGTTGACAGGAAACTCCTTGCGGTATTGCTTCTTGTCGTTGAACGAATATTCCACCAGTCCGTCGTATTTGAGCTTCTCGTCCTTTGTTCCGTACGCAACGTACCCATCGAGGAAGAGTCTCTTGCTGAAAGCCGTCGTCGTTGTTCCTCCCACACGGAAGCGGGCACCCTCGATGGCATTACCACTGACGAACGTGTTTGCCGGACCGAACTCGAACTTGTTCTTCTCTGCCACCTTGCTTGTGCCCACATATCCCGACGAGAATATCTTTATGATCTTCTCCGTCACGTAGAACACAGGCACCGAGCGCAGCTTTGCCATCAGCATCTCCACCGTGTTATGCTTGCGCTTGCCGGCTTCCTCGGGGCGGTTCTCGTTCCAAAACTCATCAGACTGCCGATAAGCGTCCTGCAAGGTGACAACCGGCGCGCTCTCCTTGAATATGCCGTCGTCTTCGGGCGGAAGGAACGAATGGTTGCTGTAGATGTTGAGCCGTCGGGCATACATGCCTTTCGACTTCTCCGTAATCTTGAAGTCGACGTTTATATCGTCTTTCGTGATGATACGCGTCCCGTCGTCAGCCTTCTCAAAGGTCTGCTCGATCTTCATTCCGCTGACGAAGTTGAGGTTGATGTTCTTCGGTACGTTCAGTATGGCTTTCTTCACGAAATAGGTGGAGTCGAGCGTCACAAACAGATGCCCCGTGAAGCCGAAGCCTTCGCTCACAAAAGGCACAAAGCCCAAGTCCACGCACTTCTGCCCGTTCACCTCCAATGTGTCGAGCAGGTAATATTTGTAGAAGTTCGGACCTATATTGGAGAGCGGACTCACGAAGCGTTGCAGGAAAAGGGGAATGTCGTTTTTGAAGATGTTCACCTCGCGAAACACCTCGTTCAGCAGCTGCTGTATTCCGTCGCGTGAAAACACCTCGTCAACACCTGCACTCTTCGTCCCCAGCACCACCGTCTTCTCAGCCTTCGGGTCTTTGCGGTAGAACACACCTTCCACCTTCTCTTTCTCCGACACCGGAAGGATGGTCCGCCCCACGTCCAACGTATCGACATAATCGTTCAGGAAGTCGAACTTACCCACCTTGCCATTCTCTTTCTTAGGCTTCGGATGATAGTCGTTCATGGCAAACACCATCTTCTCGTAGCGGCTGTAGCTGAAATAATCGCGCTCGCGGGGGTCGTTGCTCTCGCGCGCATCAATCACATGCTTGACGAAAGCCACGGCAGGGTTTTCTTTCTTGCTATACCGTTCTTTCTTTGGTTTTACCACTACTTCCGAGATTTCGAAAGAGGAAGGCGAGAGTGCTATCTCGAAGAAATTCTTCTTCCCCACAGCCACACGCAGCTCCTTTTCTTCGTATCCGAGATAGGACACAGACAAGATTTTGTCGTTCGACGACGTTGTCAACGAGAACCGCCCGTCGTCGTCTGTCATTGCACCTATTGTCGTACCTTTCAACATTACCGAGACGTACGGCAACGTCTCACCTGTGATGGAATCTTTTACTATACCGTTTATTATTGTGTTCTGACCTTTCGAGGCGACAGCCATCAGGATAAACG
>CAVIFD010000093.1:0-6437 GCA_963641545.1 bacterium
GGGCCGGTGCGCCGCGCTCCAGGGTCTTGCATCATCTGCATGGGGCAGGTGCGCCACGCTCCAAGCTCTTGCACCATCTGCATGGGGCCGGTGCGCCGCGCTCCAAGGTCTGCACGAACTGCATGAAGCTGTTTCTTGGGCGAGGCAGCCATATTCCAAACCTCCGCCATCCCTCTTCCTGCCATCCGAGGGGTGGCTCCCGAAAAAAAACGGGGCATCTTCTCACGAAGACGCCCCATTCCCTTACTTAATAGTAAGATTTCTATTTGTGTTAAACTTCAGGGAAGGTTGCCCTCCCCTTCAGAGAGAATTAAAAAACCGCTTTAATGTTACTCATTATATCCGAATTCCGTAGCAAGGTCCACGCCCGGGAATGCGAGGTAGCAGGGATAGTCGGTTCCCCAGCCGCCTACACCGTCGACATACCAGTACGGGGTGATAGTGAAGTAGAGGATATTGCCTGCGTCATCCGTATTTGCAACGCTCAGCTCGTCCGACGCTGCCAGACTACTGCTGAGTGTGGACGGGAAGTATCCCTTGATGTCTACACTACCTTTGTAGAGGGTATTGATATAGATCGGCGTTGTCCACGATACTAATCCTTGCTTCGACAGGGTGAACACCAAGTAGTCGGTGTAAGTACCCTTCGTCTCTCCGGCAGAAGCCACAAGCTCGTCGGTATACGGGTTATTGATACGGTACGTGCCGGGCCTGTCGTCGCGCTCCTGAATCTCCACTTCGCTCCAGAAACCATACCAGAAGCCGTCGAGCCACTGACCTGTGCCCACTGTGTTCCACTTAACACGAACGCAGGTATAAACAAAAGACTTGTATGTATCCGCGCTGTAAGCATCCACGTCGGCATCGTCCAAAGCGATTTCAACCGAGTAAGTCTCTCCTACCTCAGCGCCGTTGAAAGAAATCTCAAACTCCGCCTCCTTGGCTCCGGCAGCAAAGCTCACCGACTGAGGAACTGAGAAGATATTGTCGGTGTTCGACAATACGCTGAGAGGATAGGTTGCCTGAGCATCCGAGTTGCTGCGATAAACCGTTATGGTAGCAGTAGTGGGGTCATTGGGGTCGAGCTCTTGAGAGAGAGCATTGTTCTCACCGAAAGTCAGCGCGGCGCAGCCGGCAGCCGTTGGCTCACCAGGAGTATATTCATTGTCGTCGCTACAGGAAGTGAACATCCCGACAAGCCCAACAGCGATGTATACAAGATATTTATTATTCAAAAGTTTCATATCATTCGTATTTTATTGGTTGTTTTTAATCGGTTACTCCATCTCTAAGGTTGCCGTTCTGACCTGCTACAGGCAGGTTGCCACCCGTATTGTTGATAATAGCCAAGTTGGCGTTCATTTCGCTACGCGGGAAACGCATCAGCATCCATGGGTCGTCGTTAGTCATATTGAACTGGAATGCTTCGGGAACATTACATTCCTTGCCTTCGTGGAAACGGACCAAAGGTTTCTGCAGGCGCATAAGGTCGTTCCATGCAAAGCCCTCACCCCAGAGTTCCACACGACGCTGGAACCAAATCTCGTCTGCCAACGAACGTGAAGCAGGGATGGTGTACGACGGATCGCGGTAGGTCCTGACAAAGTTTGTCAGCAATTCGCGAGCCTTGCCCTCGTTGCCGCTCTTGGCATAGCCTTCGGCAGCGGTGAGAATCATCTCCTCCACACGCATCAAAGGCCAGTCGTTGTCGTTCATCGTAGCGCCGATTCCCTCAGCCATACCGAACTTAACGTTTACATAAGGAGTAAACGCCACCTTCACGTTGGTAATTTCGAGCGTAGCAATATCATCGCCCGATACACCTGCCCAAGAGATGTTGGTAAGAAGGTCGGAATGCAGGTTCTCGTCCATCCACCAGCCCTTGCGGACGTCGGTTGAAGGGATTTTGTTATAGAGCAAACTGTTGATGGACACATAACATCCTGCACCGGCAGTATAGCTGCTCGAAGAGAACGAGCCCATCCATGAAGCCGATGTGGCGTAAGCGTCGAGAGTCTGCGCCTGTGTAAGGTCGATACCCCAAATCCAGTTGTGGTCGTTGATGTCGTAGAACGACGGCGTGGATACCTCTTCGATGCTTGCCGGAGTGTAGCCTTCCATAGCCTTCTCGGCATCGGCTGCAGCCTCGGCATACTTACCCATGTTGAGGTAAGCGCGTGCACGCAATCCGTAAGCCACCTGTTGGTTGATTTTGGCCTTGTCGCTACGGGAAGCGTCAAGATGCTCTATGGCGTAATCCAAATCTGCAAGAATCTGCGCATACACCTCGGCAACGGTAGCACGGGGGTTGTTGGTAAAGTCCACTGTCTCTTCCGTAACGATAGGCACGCAAGGCTGGTCCTGCGCAATCTGATAGTTGAACTGGAAGTATGGAGCCAGCGAGAGATAGTCGAAAGCACGCATGGCGCGAGCCTGAGCCATCTTGTTGATGGCACCGGCATCTTCGGTATCTGCAGGATACGACTTGATGATACCGTTTGCCGCAGCAATCTGGTTGTAAGGTGAGGCGTAGCGGATATACGGGTTGGCATACGAGGGAGTACGCGATGTCATCTCACCACATACGCTGAACCAGTTGTAACCGCTGTTTGGAATACTGGCATCAGGTCCTTCGAGGTCCTGCGAAATTGCCATCATGATAAACCCGAAGTCGTCGGCACGCCCGGTGCTGGAGCCGTATGTATAATACGGATCACCCATCATAGTGAACATACCGCTGAAGGTAGCCTCACCGCGCGAGGGAGCCTGTTCTATACTCTCTTCAAGCTGAGATGCCGTGATGTCGCCACCCTCGGGTAATTGCTCATTGATATCCGAACATGCTGCTGCGCACAATCCCGTGGCAGCAATCATCATAAACTTATATATTTTCATATTATCCTCCTTGTTTTAAAATTTAGAACGTTACTGTCAAACCGGCCGTAACAGTACGCATGGCCGAATAATAGTTCGAGCTGGAACCGGAACCGTAGACGAAGCTACCTACACCGAGCGAGAAGCGCGGGTCGAGACCCTTACGTGCCGAAGCCACTGCCAGGTTCTCGCCTGCCACATACACTCTCAGGCTACCCACGCCGATGCGCGAGAGCACGGAGCGCGGAACGGTATATCCCAGCGTAACGTTGTTGAGGCTGAGATAGTCTGAGCTTGTGAGGAAGCGGTCGATGGCAGACTGCCCGATGGCAACGTCGCCGTCCCAACGAGGAATGTTGGAGCCCGTGTTGTCTTCCGACCAAGAGTTGAGCACGTCTTTGTGCAAAGCATTACCAATACACTGGCTGCTTGTCCACATCAACGACTGGTAAGTACCGTCGTACATCTTACCACCCAACTGGAAGCTGCACTGTGCCGAGAGGTCGAAGCCGTAAGCACGGAACGTGAAGCCGAGACCACCATAGAGGTCGGGAAGCGTCGTGCCGCAGTCGAACTGAGTAGCCTCGTCGAAGTTGGTGGTTGTCTCCACCTTTGTGCTACCGTCGTCGGCGGTGACTTCCTTATAATACATTGCCTTACCTGTCTCGCTTACGCCGGCATATTTATAGAGGTAAGCCTGATAGAGCGAGCCGCCCACCTTATATATATAGTACGAACCCTTGATGCCGTTTTCTGCCACACTCGGGTCGAGGCTTGTAATCTTGTTCTTGTAGTGGCTGAGGTTAAGGTTGATGTCGAGTTCCATATCCTTAGTCTTGAAAGCCACACCGTCCAAGGTAAGTTCAAAACCTCGGTTCACGATAGAACCGATGTTGGTAGGATAATATCCTGTTACGATACCTGACGACACCGGAGTGGGCTTGTTGTAGAGAAGGTCCGTTGTCTTACGGTTGAAGTATTCGACAGAACCGTTCAATCGGTTGCCAAAGAGTGCGAAGTCGGCACCAACGTTGAATGCATGAGATGTTTCCCAAGTCAACTCGTCGTTACCCTTCTGAGTCAGTGTAACAGCATACTCTCCTGTTGTCTCGTTGTAAGAAGTGGAGTATCTGTCGGCATACGGATAGTAGCCGCCGAGGTTATCGTTACCCTGCACACCGTAGCTGGCCTTAACCTTCAATTCGTCGATCCACTTGGTATCCTTCAGGAAGTTCTCCTTGTTGATAAGCCAAGCCAAACCCGCACTACCGAAGTTACCCCAACGGTGACCCTCGGCGAGGCGCGAAGAAGCGTCGCGACGATAGGATGCGCTGACGAAGTATTTATCCATCAAATCGTATTGTACACGTGCCAGAATACCTTCAGTCATATAATTGGAAGTATAAGAAGTCACGGATTTGTTGCTTGTACCTGTGGCATTACCAATCTCACCGATAAACGGGTCGTAGAGGTGGTCGTTGTAGCCGTATATATACTGATATTTGTATTTGTACTGCTCGTAACCCACCAATACGTCGATATTGTGTACCTCAGCGAAACTCTTCTTATAGCTTGCCAAGTATTGGTTGTTGACACCAAACTGACGTACATGGTTGGCAACAGCCATACCGTCTGTTCCGGAGGAGCTACCAAACTGGCTATAGAGAGCGTTGTAGCGGCTGTTGTCGCTGTTGACACCAATGTTGGCAGTCAATGCAAGACCCTCTATCGGAGTGAATGTAACGAACCACTTGCCTGTGAGAAGCTCGCGGTAGGTCTTCGTTCTGTTTACTTCGTTGTCGCGAACGGCATTACCTACAGTGTTAGGACGCATCTGATTTGTCTGGTTGGCATCGTATACCGTACGTCCGTTCTCGGTCATGATAGTGCCATCGGCATTACGTACATAGAGCGGATAGATAGGTCCCATATTGTTTACGATATAGAACAAGTTACCACTACTCATATAGCTGTCGGTATCATACGAAGGAGAGTCGGAGTTGGTGTAGCTGTAGTTCATGTTTGTACCAACCTTCATCCACTTCTTTACCTGGTAGTCCGCGTTCAAACGGCCGTTGTAACGCTTCAAGCCTGAGTTGTTCACAATACCGCCATCCTGCAGGAAGCCTGCACCGGCATAGTAGTTCAAGCGGTCGTTGGCGCCGCTTACGCTTACGTTATACTCCTGACGGAACGAGTTGTGATAAGCCTCGTCGTACCAGTCATCCGGAGTGTAGTAGTACTGACCGTCGCTATAACCCAGCGTAGCGTTGGGGTTGAGCTTGAAGTTTGTACCTATCAGACTCTGGCCTTCGGGCACGGTGTATACCAAATAACCCAAACCACCATTTTTAGCATCAAGGAGGTTGCGGTTGGCGTATGCGTAGCTGTCTGCCAAGGTCGCACCGTTGTAGTAACGCGAGTTGAACAGCTTCTTATACACAGCCTCGTAGTACTGACCCGGCTCTTTTATCACGTCGTACTGCGGGATAAGGCGCGAGTTGGAACCCCACTTGGCGTCGAACTTCACCTCTGCATCTCCCGTCTTACCTTTCTTCGTTGTGATAAGCACAACACCGTTGGCACCGCGCGCACCATAGATGGCGTTTGCCGCAGCATCCTTCAGCACCGTCATCGACTCAACGTCCTGAGGGTTGATGGCATTCAGCGGACCGTCGTAAGGTACACCGTCGACAACATACAGCGGAGCGTTGCTTGCCGACATACTACCGATACCACGAATACGGATCGTCGGGGCATTGCTCGTCGGGTCACCATTGCTCGACATATACTGCACACCGGGCGTCGTTCCTGCCAATGCGGTAGTCACGTTCGTCGCTACGTGTGCTTCAATCTTCTCGGCATCCACCTTGGCGGCAGAACCGGTGAACGAAGACTTCTTCGCCGTACCGTATGCCACAACCATCACCTCGTCCAACACCTCGGAGTCGGACTTCAACACAATTCTCATCTTTCCGCTCTTGATGGCGACTTCCTGTGCCTCCATTCCCACGAACGAGACAACCAAGGTCTTCGCAGAACTCGGAACGCCACTGATTGAAAAGACACCATCGATATCGGTGGCAGTACCAAGCGTAGTGCCCTTCACCAATACCGATGCACCAATAACAGGCTCTCCATCCTCTTCGGATATCACAGTACCCGTGACCGTGGACGTCTGAGCCGATACTAATCCCATGCTCATTAAGAAGAAGCATGCCAACATCATTAGTAACCTTTTTCTCATAAATTCTCTCTTTATAGAATTAATAATCCAAAACAACGTACCTCTCTTCGTAAGAGAAAAACCACCGAAAACTTCCGTTTTCAGGATGGATACCACCGTAGAATTACCCTGCCACCGGCGAAACCCCCACAAACCACACGACGACAAAGCCCCGCCCGGCACTGATTTTATCATTTCATAACAGAGAGGATAAATTGATCGCGATCATTTATCACTCGTCGCCTTGATCGGTTAAGTTGATCGCGATCATTTATCATCTGACGACTTGATCGGTTAAGTTGATCGCGATCATTTATCATCTGTCGACTTGATCGGT
>CAVIFD010000094.1:0-6428 GCA_963641545.1 bacterium
TCGTAAACCCTTGTTCATCCTCGAAATTGAATACATACAACAATGTGTCGTTGTCAGAACCATTTTCTGTGGAACGTGTCCGTGTTTGGCAAAATGTTTTTACTCCACTCTTGAGGTTTAGTGTACGGACATTTTCTCCACCACGTGTCACTGCACTCCCTTCTCCCTCTTGTAGAATTTTGAGAGAGTTCTCGGTGATTTCTACAGCCTCAGTATAACTGCGACGATTTGAATTGTTCCTCAAGTTCGCTGTTGGGGCACTCTGAACATTTTCGATGGGATATTCGTTGGTGCAAGCAACAAATCCCATCGCAATCATTAATAGGAAAATCACGTTTTTTCTCATTGCTTCTCGTTTTAATGTTAGATTTCGGAGGCAAAGCTATACGTTGAATTCCGATGTAATTTACACGAGTGTTACAAAAACTTTTTTTGTGTGTTGCAATTGTGTTAAATACTATCCTATGGGAGAGTTATATCTTCAGGACGAGGACGAAGCGGCTGCCTTTTCGGTAGTCTTTGTCGATGGAGAGGCTGCCGTTCAGCTTGCCGGCAATAAGGGCGCAGATGGGAAGCCCCAGTCCGTCGCCTTCCGCCAGGTCTTTCACCTCGTTGAAGGGCTTGAAGAGGTTCTCTTTCTTCTCGTCGGGGATGCCCGTGCCGTTGTCGGTCACGATAAGATGGCAGAGATGTGCGCCTTTGCGTTTGAACTCGAGCCATATCTTACCCGACGTGGTGTAGAGGGCGGCGTTGTTCAACAGGTGAAGGATGATGCGCTCGAGTTGTTCGGGGTTCGACTTTACTTCCAACGGGGGCGCGTCGACCACTGTCTCAACGTCGGGATGCACCTTGTCACGTATCTTGTCCATCGTCTTTTTGCAGAACGTCCCCACGTTGAAGGTCTGCGTCTCGTAGGTCTCCAGGAGCGAGCCTTCAAGCGAAGAGAGCTCCTGTATGTCTGCGCCAAACTGCCTCAGGGCATCGATATGCTTCCGAATGGATTCTTTCTGAGGTGTGGATGCGCTCAGCTCGCCTGTCGAGAGGTCGAGAGCGTCGAGCGTCGGCTTCATCTGCTCTGATATGCTTTGGATGAAACGGGTCTGCTGCTCGCCATGCTCGTTGGTTGTACGGATGATGTTCTTCAGCTTCTTGTTGACCACGATGAAACGAAGCAGCATGAAGGCGAGAGCAGCCAAGGCAGCGATGAGGATAACCGCGAGCGTGCAGAGACCGGCAATGAGATATTGCTTGACAGAGAGCGCGTCGTCTTTCTCCTCGATGGTCTTCCGGCTCTCGTTGTATTTGAGCTGCAAGGCGCCCAGCTCGTCTTGGGCGTTGAGGGCTTTCACGGAGTCGGTCCACACGATATAGTTCTCGTATGTGCGTTCCATCAGCAGCGTGTTGTTTGCCGTGCGGGCAGTGGCAATAAGTTGCTTGTAGCATTCGCTCACCTTGTCATAGTCTTTTCGGTCTTTGAAGCGGCTCGCCAGCTTGTTGAAGCTCTCGTCCCCGCGGTCGTTTTGCCCGAAGGTGTAGTAGTATATCGCCTCGGTGTAAAGCAATTCCTCGGCGAGCTTCTCGCTGCCCGATTGGTCTGCTATGTTGTCGAGCGTGCTCAGCTGAAGCTGTGCCTGCGCAGCGTTGCGGAGCTTGATATACATCTGCAGCCGTTCGTTTGTCAGCCGGAAGCGTTGTTCGTAGAACACCTTCTCGGCTTTCTGCTCTTCTGTCTGCAGAAACTGCGTCATGTTACGGCACAGCTCGAACGCCTCCTGATAGTAGTTCTCGCGATAGTAGAGAGAGGCGGCTTTCGTTCCGCAGTCGATTGCCTGCACATAGTTGCCTTCGGCAGAGAAGGCTCTGTATGCCTGGATATAGAAATAGCGGGCTTTTGTATAGTCCTTCCGGCTCAGGCTGCTCTCAGCCTGCTGCAAGAGGTCGTCTGCCTTGCCCTCGGCAAAGAACGGGGCGCAAAAGCAAAGGGCGACGGCGATGATAAGATACGAGATTCTCATGTGCTTCAAATATTTTTATTTAATCCCTTTTTTCTCGATTTGTTCCTGCACGATGGCATCCACAACGGCAACGGTCGTGAGGTTCACGATGTCGCGCGTGGAGCTTTCCAGGTCGGTGAAGTGGATAGGCTTGTTCAGTCCCATCTGTATCGGACCGATGGTCTCGGATATGCCCAGCTCGTCGAGCAGCTTGTACGCGCTGTTGGCAGAGCTCAGGTTGGGGAACACGAGGGTGTTGACATCCTTCCCGTTCAGCTTGTTGAAAGGATACATCTCGTCGCGCAGATGTTTGTCGAGGGCGAAGTTGACCTGCATCTCTCCGTCGATGATGATCTCGGGATGGTTCTTGTGCAGATAGTCTATCGCGTCGTGCACCTTCTGCGGACTGCCCTGCTTGTCGGAGCCGAAGTTGGAATACGACAGCATTGCCATCACCGGCTCGTGGGCAAAGAACTTCACGGCATCGTGCGTCAGGCGGGCAATGTCGATGAGCACTTCCGTGGACGGATGACGGTTTATCAGCGTGTCGGCAATGAAGAAGGTGCCTTTCTTGCACGTCATGATGTTCATCGCGCCGAAATGCTTGTAGGGCGGACGGATTCCGATAATCTCTTCTGCCAGCTTCGTCACCTCCGAGTAGCGGCTGTACACTCCCGTGATGAAAGCGTCGGCATCGCCTGTTGCCACCATCATCATACCGAAGGCATTCCTGCCGACCAGCTTCTCGCGTGCTTCCGAGAGGGTGACACCGTCGCGTCCTCTCTTCTCTGCCAGGATATGGGCATAGCGCGTGCGGCGTTCCACCTCGCGGTCGTGACGCATGTTGACAATCTCTATGCCCTCGAGGCTGAGGTTCTCTTCGGCTGCGAGCTTCGCAAGCCGTTCCTCGTTGCCCAGCAGGATGGGGTGGCAGATGCCTTCCGCCTTTGCTTCCACTGCCGCTTTCAGCATGTTTACGTGGTTTGCCTCGGCAAAGACCACACGCTTGGGATTGGCTTTCGCCATGTCCGTAAACGAGCGGAGCATCTTGTTGTCGTAGCCCATCATCTCGCGCAGGTGGTTGGCATACTCGTCCCAGTCCGTAATGGTCTTACGTGCGACGCCCGACTCTATGGCTGCCTTGGCAACGGCAACGGAGACGCGCGTCAGGAGGCGCGGGTCGAGAGCTTTCGGCAGGATATAATCGCGTCCGAAGGTTGTGCGTTTCAGCTTGTATGCTGCGTTGACAACGTCGGGCACAGGCTCTTTTGCCAATCCGGCGATGGCACGCGTCGCTGCCAGCTTCATCTCTTCGTTGATGGCTTTGGCATGAGTGTCGAGCGCACCACGGAAGATATACGGGAAGCCGAGCACGTTGTTTATCTGGTTGGGATAGTCGGAACGTCCGGTGGCAAAGATGATGTCGCTGCGCGAAGCCATGGCATCGGCGTAGGATATCTCGGGGTTAGGGTTTGCCAGGGCAAACACGATGGGGTTGCTGTTCATGCTGCGCACCATGTCCTGCGTAAGGACGTTGGCAACAGAGAGCCCGAGGAACACGTCTGCTCCTGCAACGGCTTCCTGCAACGTATGTATGTCGCGCGTCGTGGCAAACTCCCTCTTTGCTTCGTTGAGGTCCGTGCGGCTCGCCGTTATCACTCCCTTGCTGTCGCACATGACGACGTTTTCTTTCTTCGCGCCGAGCAGCAGATACAGTTTGGTGCAGGATATGGAGGCTGCGCCGGCACCGTTGACCACGATCTTCACATCTTCGATCTTCTTGCCCGTAATCTCCAGCGCGTTCACCAGTCCGGCTCCCGAGATTATCGCCGTGCCGTGCTGGTCGTCGTGCATCACGGGGATATCCAGCTCCGCCTTCAGGCGTTGTTCTATCTTGAAACACTCCGGTGCCTTGATGTCTTCGAGGTTGATGCCGCCGAAGGTCGGGGCAATCGCCTTCACCGTCTCGATGAACTTGTCGGGGTCTTTCTCGTCCACCTCGATGTCGAACACGTCGATGCCTGCGAATATCTTGAAGAGAAGACCCTTGCCCTCCATCACCGGTTTGCCGGCAAGCGCGCCGATGTTGCCCAGCCCGAGCACTGCCGTCCCGTTGGAGATGACGGCGACGAGGTTGCCTTTGGATGTGTATTTGTATGCGTCGAGCGGATGATCTTTTATCTCCAGACAAGGCTCTGCGACACCCGGCGAATATGCCAGCGAGAGATCGGTCTGCGTACTGTATGGTTTCGTAGGGACTACTTCGATTTTTCCGGGCTTGCCTTCGGCGTGATACCTCAGCGCGTCCTCCTTCGTTATTTTTGCCATATACTTATGATGTTAATTGGATTAGATAATATGCTTTCAAACCGGGCGCAAAAGTAACCATTTATCAGACACACGGTATCCGACGCTTACATTTAGAACCGTTGAAGCCCTTCACTACTTTTCTCGTGCCGCGACGTGGGAAAAACCTTACCTTTGCCCGCCGTTGACAGACGCGTAACGAATATAATCTGAGATGAAAATAAAGCATTTGTTTTTGCCGGTGGTCCTTGCCCTGATGATGGTGCATGGGTGTACGGGGTCCGACTTGGCTCCGGTCGCAGTTGAATACCTTGAAACGGAGTTTGGAAATGTAAGTAACGAGGGAGCCACGCTGACTCTCGACATCACGACGGAAGGGACATGGACGGCTTCCTCGGATGCCGACTGGTGCACGCTGCCGACAAAGAAAGGTTCGGGTAACGGATCGCTGACGATATGGGTTGAGGGCAACCTTGAGGCATCGGAGCGCAAGGCGACGGTGACCATCTCAGGCGGGACGAAAGAGACTGTCGAGATACGCCAGCATGCCACCACGGGTGAGCTCCACTATAACCTGCCCGTCATCTTTCATGTCCTCTATAAAGACAAGTCCGACGCGCGGCAGTATGTCAGCCAAAGCCGCCTCGCGGAGATCCTCGATGTGGTGAACAAGCTGTATACGGCAAACACGGGAAGTGTCGACATGAACCTCTCGTTCCTCCTTGCCACGACCGACGAGGAAGGGAAAGCACTCGACACCCCCGGGGTGGAGTACATCGAGTGGGAGGACGACTATCCGATCAACTACAGTGAGTTTATGGCAGACAAGACAAACAACTATGTCGACTACCTCTGGAACCCGAACCGGTATATCAATGTGATGGTCTACAACTTCAAGGGCGACGAGGATTCGGAAACCAGCACGCTCGGCATCTCGCATCTGCCCTTCACCACGACGGGCGACAACCTCCTTGAGGGTCTCAACGAGATAAAGTATTCCTACCTCGAGCAGTCCAACATCTCCTTCCCCTATTGCGTGTCGATAAACAGCCTGTACATCAACGAGCAGTCAAGCTCGACGCGATACAACTCAGCCGATGTCATCGTAACGATGGCTCACGAGCTGGGGCATTTCCTCGGCTTGCATCATGTCTTCGCCGAAGATAAGGATGGGGCTATGAACGAATGTGCCGACACGGACTACTGCGACGACACTCCTTCATACAACAAGACCGAGTATGATGCCTACGTCGATTATATGGCAGAGAAAGAGCCGCAACACTTCACCCTCAAGAACCTCGCGAAGCGCACCGACTGTAGCGGCGAGAGCTTCACTTCCTATAATATCATGGACTATTCCTTCTCCTATTCCAACAGGTTCACGCCGCAGCAACGTGCCCGCGTGCGCCATGTCCTGACGTATAGTCCGCTTATCCCGGGACCGAAGAAAGATGTCGTGAAGACACGCGCCGAGGCTCCCGCGAAGATGGATCTCCCGATACGTGTAATAAAGTAGAGAGAGATTGGATCAGCTCAGCCCTTCGATCCGTCCGTCAACGATGTCGATGCGTTTTGCCTGCGGCTCCTTGGGTAGTCCGGGCATGCGCATTATCTCGCCCATGATGACAACGATCATCTCAGCACCACTGCTGATGACAATGTCGCGCACCTTCAGTTCGAAACCTTTCGGCACGCCGTAGGCTCGTGCGTCGGAAGAAAACGAATACTGTGTCTTGGCAATGCAGATGGGGTAGTGGGAGATGCCGAGACTCTCTATCTGATGGATCTTCTTCTCTGCAAGCGTCGTGTAGGTGACCGACGCTGCGCCGTAGATCTTTTCCGACACCTTGCGTATCTTCTCACGCACACTGTCTGTATCCTCGTATACAAACGTCAGGGGGCGCGACGGGCGGTTTGCAATCGTATCCACCACAAGCCTTGCCAGCTCTTCGCCGCCCTTTCCGCCGTCGGCAAACACGCTGTTCATGGCAAAGCCCACGCCCTTCTCCCTGCAATGCTCTGCAACGAGGGCTATCTCCTCGTCGGTGTCCGTGGCGTAGCGGTTGAACGTGACAACCACTTCCTGCCCGAAGTGCTGCATGTTTTCGATGTGTTTGTCGAGGTTCG
>CAVIFD010000095.1:0-6403 GCA_963641545.1 bacterium
ACTGAAAGAACCCGTTGATCGCAGTCAACGCGTACTTTTCATTTTCAAAGTGACCATTGATCGCGATCAATGCATATATTTGTTAATAGAAGTGCCCATTGATCGCGATCAACGCATGTTTTCATTAACAAAAGTGTTCATTGATCGCGATCAACGCGTGTATTCATTAACAAAAGTGTTCATTGATCGCGATCAACGCCTATTCTCATTAACAAAAGTGCACATTGATCGCGATCAACGCATGTATTCATTAACAAAAGGTCCTGTTGATCGCGATCAACGAGGTAATTTAGGTCTGCGGCGAGCCGAATGCCGGCTGCAAGGGCAAGAAAAATAACCGCGCACACATACCTTTTTCGGGTTTTTCCCGTTTCTCTTTACGGAACATGTTGTATGCGCGTTTACCTTTGCGCGCGTTTTGCTTTAGGGATATGAGACATACGATTATTATACTGCTCCTTTCATTCGCCTTGCAGTCGGCAGCAGCGCAGACAGGGAATCAGGTGTTCGAGTTCCTGACTCTGCCATCGTCCGTCCGCGCGAGTGCACTGGGCGGGCATACCGTGTCGCTCGTTGAGCGCGACCCGTCTCTTGCCTTCCACAACCCTGCATTGCTCGGCGGGGAGATGGACCGGATGGTCAATCTGGACTACATGAACTACATCGCGGATGTGAACGTGGGGAGTGCCTTGTTCACGAAAGCCTTCCGCGAGCGCGGGGCATGGGGCGCGGGGGTGCACTATTTCCACAACGGTAAATTCAAGGGAATGGATGAGCAGGGGCAATACACAGGCGACTTCACGGCAAGCGACATTGCCCTCGAAGGGTTCTTCTCCTACGACCTCTCCGAGCATTGGCGGGGCGGACTGTCGGGTAAGTTCCTCTACTCGGGGTACGACACATACACCTCGCTCGGGCTCTGCTTCGACGCGGGACTGAGCTACTACAACGCGGAGAAGGAGTTTTCCTTCGGCGTGGTGCTGAAGAATATCGGTGCACAGCTGAAGCCCTACTACGAAGACCGCGGGAAGATGCCGTGGGACATACAGGCGGGCATCACGAAGAAGATGAACCATGCCCCCGTGAGGCTCTCGCTCACGGCAATGTATCTCAACCGTTGGAAGTTCGACTACACGGATGATGCCACGGACTACGAGGGCGACAGCTTCGTGAAGGCACTGTTCAAGCACTTGGTGGTGGGCATCGACTACGTCCCGAGCGATAACTTCTGGGTAGGCATCGGCTTCAATCCGAAGACGAGGATGGACATGAAGCTGCAAGGAGGCGGCAGCGGGCTCTCGGGCTTCTCTGCCGGAGCAGGTGTGAGGATACGGATGTTCGACGTCGGCGTTTCTTTCGCCAAATATCATCCGTCGGCAATGTCGATGATGGTGAGCATCTCGACAGCGCTTTCCGACTTCAAGCCTTAGACCGAAGGCAAACAAACATATATGATGAAAAAGATAGTGATAGCAATCGACGGTGTCTCTTCCACGGGGAAGAGCACCATGGCAAAAGACTTGGCAAAGGAGATAGGATACACGTATATCGACACCGGAGCCATGTATCGCGCCGTGACATTGTATTGTCTTCAGCACGACATCTTCGCGGGCGATGCCGTCGACGAGGAGAAGCTCCGCCCTCAGATGGGTGGCATTCATATCTCTTTCCGCCCCGATGCTGAGACGGGAGGGAGAAACACGTATCTCAACGGCGTGAATGTGGAGAAAGAGATCCGCAGCATGGAGGTTGCCGAACGGGTGAGCCGCGTGGCTGCCATCGGGTTTGTGCGCCGTGCCTTGGTTGCCATGCAGCAGGAGATGGGGCGCGAGAAAGGCATTGTCATGGATGGGCGAGACATCGGGACGGTGGTCTTCCCCCATGCCGAGCTGAAGATATACGTGACGGCAAGCCCCGAGGTGCGTGCCGAGCGCAGGATGAAAGAGCTAAGAGCAAAAGGAGAGGATGTCTCCCTCGAGGAAGTGCTCCGGAACGTCAGGATGCGCGACCATATCGATTCCACCCGCAAGGAAAGTCCGCTGCGCAAGGCAGACGATGCCATAGAGCTCGACAACTCGCACATGAGCATCAGCGAGCAGAAAGCATGGCTCATGGCACAATACCGTAAAGCCGCCGCCGAATGATTGAAGTGGAGATAGACAAAGGCTCGGGCTTCTGCTTCGGGGTCGTCACAGCCATAGAGAGTGCAGAGCGCGAACTGGGCAGCACGGACACACTGTACTGCCTCGGCGACATTGTGCACAACAGCCTGGAGGTGGAACGCCTCCGCCGACGCGGACTGCGCACCATAGACCACGAGGAACTGTCTGCGCTGAAGGGCGGGAAGGTGCTGCTCCGTGCGCACGGCGAGCCGCCCTCTACCTACGAGACTGCACGCAGGAACAACATAACAATCGTCGACGCCACCTGCCCCGTGGTGCTCCGCCTGCAAAGGAAGATACACAAATGCTACCGAGAGACGCGCGAGCAGCATACGCAGATAGTAATATATGGTAAGAAAGGGCATGCCGAGGTGAATGGTCTCGTCGGGCAGACCGACGGCACAGCCATCGTCATCGAAAAGGCGGAAGACCTCGACCGTTTGGATTTCAATCGCGACATCTGCCTCTTCTCGCAGACAACAAAATCGCTCGACGGCTTCCGACACATTGTGGAAGAGATTGAGCGGCGAAAGACTGCGGACACCCGCTTCGAATATCACGACACCATCTGCCGTCAGGTGGCAAGCCGCCTGCCCAACATAAAGGCATTCGCCTCCTGCCACGACGTGGTCTATTTCGTTGCAGGCAAGAAAAGCTCGAACGGGAAGATGCTGTTCGAAGAATGCCGCAAGGCAAACCCCGGCACCGTGTTCATCTCCGAGGCGAAAGAGATCACCGAGCCGCTGCCCGCCGGCATCCGCCGCGTGGGGGTATGCGGTGCCACCTCCACACCGAAATGGCTGATGGAAGAGGTAGCCGCGCGCATCCGCAGCCTGAACACGTGTTCGGAAGATTGAAAAAGGGGCGGAAAAGCGCGTTGTCAAATAATTGCTACTTTTGCCGCGGTCAAAAATTAAAAAACAAGAGCAATATGTCTACGATTAAATGTATTGGTATATTGACATCCGGAGGTGATGCTCCCGGGATGAACGCTGCCATCCGTGCAGTGACGCGTTCCGCTATCTACAACGGGATGAGTGTGAAAGGTATTTTCCGTGGATACAGAGGACTCATCACCGGTGAGATTGAAGAGTTCAAGACGCAGAATGTAAGTAACATCATCCAGCGCGGCGGAACGATACTCAAGACTGCCCGCTGCGCAGAGTTCAGAACTCCCGAAGGTCGCAAGCAGGCATACGACAAGCTGATGGAAGAAGGCATCGACGCACTGGTTGCCATCGGCGGCGACGGGACACTGACGGGTGCACGCATCTTTGCGCAGGAGTTCAACTATCCCATTGTAGGGCTTCCGGGAACCATCGACAACGACCTTTTCGGGACGGACGTAACAATCGGCTACGATACGGCACTCAACACCATCATGGAGTGTGTGGACAAGATACGCGACACTGCCACGTCGCACGACCGTCTGTTCTTCATCGAGGTGATGGGGCGCGACGCAGGCTTCCTTGCCCTCAACGGCGCACTGGCTTCGGGTGCCGAGGCTGCCATCATTCCGGAGATATCCATGGAGAAAGACCAGCTGGCAGAGATGATTGAGAAAGGTTTCCGCAAGTCGAAGAACAGCAGCATCGTGCTCGTTGCGGAAAGCGAAGTGACCGGCGGGGCAATGGGCGTTGCCGAACGTGTGAAGAAGGAATATCCTCAGTTCGACGTGCGCGTCTCCATCCTCGGACACCTGCAGCGTGGAGGCTCACCTACGGCTCAGGACCGTATCCTTGCAACACGCATGGGAATAAGTGCCATCGACGCACTTCTCGACGACCAGCGTAATGTGATGATGGGCATACAGAACGACGAGATTGTCTACGTCCCGTTCTCCAAAGCCATCAAGAACGACAAGCCCATCAACCGCGACCTCTTGAACATACTGCGCGTATCGTCCATCTGACCTGCGCCGCTACAGGCAGGGGAGAAATACACAAAAGCCCGCTCGGACCTCGTCCGGCGGGCTTTTGACGTATCTGTGAATGATTACTTTCCCGAAAGACTCTCGAGGAAGAGATCCATCATCCTCTTGGCTGCGACAAACGAGCTTATCTCGCTACCCAGCACCTGACGCTCGGTTTGGGGCAGCATGGCTTCCACCGCCGGATTATGGTAGAACGTCTCACGCAGTGTGTCGTTGATGCTCTCATACATCCAATACTTCGCCTGCTCGTTGCGTTTGTAGTTGAAGTAGCCGCTACCCTTTGTGAACGCCACATATTCGTCAACCATATCCCAAATCTCCTTGATGCCGATATTGTAGTAACCCGAATAGGTGAGCACCTTCGGAAACCATCCCGAGTCCGTCGGCGGGAAGAGATGCAGCGCGTTGCGGAACTGTGAGGCTGCCAAACGGGCTTTCTCTATGTTGTCGCCGTCGGCTTTGTTGATGATGATGCCGTCTGCCATCTCCATGATGCCGCGCTTTATGCCCTGCAGCTCGTCGCCCGTGCCTGCCAGCTGTATGAGCAGGAAGAAGTCGACCATGGAATGAACGGCAGTCTCGCTCTGCCCCACACCGACAGTCTCTACAAAGATGCTATCGAACCCTGCCGCCTCACAGAGGACAATCGTCTCGCGCGTCTTACGTGCCACGCCGCCCAACGACCCTGCCGAGGGGGAAGGGCGGATAAAGGCATTCTTCTCACGAGAGAGAGCTTCCATGCGGGTCTTGTCGCCAAGGATACTTCCCTTCGAACGTTCGCTGCTCGGGTCGATGGCAAGCACTGCCAGCTTATGTCCCTGCCCTATCAGATGCATGCCGAAGACATCGATGGAGGTGCTTTTCCCTGCCCCGGGCACGCCGGTGATGCCCACGCGCACCGATCGTCCCGCATGAGGAAGGCATTTCTCGATAATCTCCTGCGCCAACTGTTGGTGCTCGTACTTCGCGCTCTCCACCAGCGTGACAGCCTGACTGAGAATGGTGATATTCCCTTTCAGTATCCCTTCGACATATTCGGAAGGGGTGTATTCTCTGCGTTGAATCCTCTTCTTGAGGTAGGGGTTTATCGTCGGGACGGCGGCAACCCCCTTGTTTACCTTCAGCCCTTTGTAAAGGTCGTCGTTTTCGGGATGTTCCATATTATATAGTGATATTCTACTTCTCTGCGGTTACCTTTATGAGGCGGACGGGACCGTTCGGGTCGTTGCACACAATGTTTATCAGAGCTTCGAGCTTCGTCTTTATCTCCTTCGGTCGGAGAGACACTTTGAATGTGGCCGTGGCTCCGGGCTTCAGCTCCTTCTTTCCGCCGGAGATATCAATCCGCTCGTCGTCGCAGGTGATGCTATGTATGATAAGCGGCGATTTGCCTGCGTTGTCGATCTCGATTACTTTGGTCACCTTCCCGCCTATAATCGGCAGAAACCCGCCCTTTTCCGGCAACGTGCCGAAGTTGAGCAACGTGCCCGAGAGCTGTGCCACCGGAGCCTTCGACTTCTCCGCCGCAGTCAGATTCGTGAAGTTGTCGATGATATTGGCAGCAACATGTATCTCGCCTGTCACTTCCTTCCGGTCGATGCTCTTGACGGTAAGAGGCACTTCCGTCGCAACCCTGCCTTTTCTCTTTGCTGCTTTCGCATCCAAAAGAAGAGTTATCTCGCCGGTCTTTTCTGGAGCCAGCTGCATAGGATGCACGTCCACGGTCAGATAGTCCGACACCTTGCCGGGCTCGATCGTCATGGTGGTCTTCCCTTCGTTTCTGATGCTTATCTTCTCGCCCAATGCCTCGTCGGAACGGATGCTGCTATACAACACCTTCTTCCTGCTCATCTTCAAATCGCCGATGGAATAGGGGAAGGTCTGAAGCGGAACGAGCGGCTTGGGTGTCACGTTCCCCTTGATGGCAAGCGTATAGCTGCCTTTCTTTCCGTTGCTGTATACCGAAATGGTCTTGAAGAAAGGTCCGGGGCGACCTTTCGGGTTGTAGGTGACCTTGACTTCTCCCGTTTTCCCGGGGGCAATGGGTTCGCGCGTCCACTCCGGCTTGGTGCAGCCACACGATGCCGTGACACGCGTGATGACGAGCGGAATATTCCCTGTGTTCTCTATCTCAAAAGTATGGCTCGCCGGTCCGTCGGCTTCGGCAATCGTGCCAAAGCTGTACGTTTGGTTGGCTGTGCTTATCCGCGCTTCGTTTTGTGCCGCTGCGTATGCCGCAAACAAGAATACGCTACAAAGAATAATGCTCAGTCTTTTCATATCGGGCATGCTTGTCGTTCGTTTATCT
>CAVIFD010000096.1:0-6374 GCA_963641545.1 bacterium
ATCTAAGAATCTTTCCAACATAACCTTTCCCTTCCTATATATATATGTATGCTATAAAATGATGGCGAGGAAGCTGACCTTCTCTCCGTCCAAAGCCTTCATGCCGTGAGGCAGCTCGGAGTTGAAATAGATGCTGTCGCCTTCCTCAAGTATCAAATCCTTACCGTTGATCTGAAGCAGCATACGCCCCTTCAGCACCAGATTGTATTCCTGCCCGGGATGCGAGTTGAGGTAGATGGGTTTGTCTTCCGGCGTCGGGTGCACGGTCACCAGGAAAGGGTCAGCGCGTCTGCCTTGAAACCCTGCCGCCAGCGACTGATATTTGTATGCCTTCGTGCGCTCCACAGCCACGCCTTTCCCTCGGCGGGTGACGAAGTAGGTGCTCATCTTCGGTTCGTCGCCAAACATAAGTGTGGTAAGCTCCACACCATATTCCTGTGCGATGCGGTGCAGAAGGCTGACGGAGATGTCCACCGTGCCGCTCTCAAGCTCTATGTATTGTTCGGCAGTAATCCCGCATGTTCGGGCTATTTCTTCCGGCGTAAGCTCCAGCGCGTCGCGCAGCCCTGCCAGACGTTCGGCAATCTGTTTTATTTGTTCGTTCATCTTTGGTTGAAATGTTTGTTTAGGATTAAAACGCGCCAAAGGTAGAAAAAGCAATCGAGATAGGGGGTGCGCGTGGTTGTTTTCTGTTGCGAGACGGGCGTTGTTTGTAGAATTATGTAAGCGATTTCGCGCGTTTCCTTGATAAATGAAAGGAAAAGCGAGATTTTTCTTTTAATTCCTTTGCGAGTAATGTTTATTGTCATACATTTGCCGCGTCAAAAAACGAAAGACGACAATAAAAGATGATGAACAACGTATTGCATATTATTCTCGTGGTGGTCCTTCTAGTCATTAGCAGGTAAGGAGAAAGGTGTGCAGTAGTTGTGAATTCGAAATGATATTACTTGAGGCCTTTCTCCTACCATAGAGAAGGGCTTTTTTGTTGGACTAAAAGAAAGAAAAAAGAGATATGAAGAATCAGTTGAGAAGTTCGTACAGCACGGAGGGCAGACGCATGGCGGGAGCCCGTGCTTTGTGGCGTGCCTGTGGCATGAAGGAAGAACAGTTTGGAAAGCCGGTGATAGCCGTTGTCAATTCGTTTACGCAGTTTGTGCCGGGTCATGTGCATCTGCACGAGATAGGGCAGAGGGTGAAGGCGGAGATTGAGAAGCTCGGCTGCTTTGCCGCGGAGTTCGACACCATTGCCATCGACGACGGCATTGCCATGGGGCACGACGGTATGCTCTATTCACTCCCCTCGCGCGACATCATTGCCGACAGCGTGGAATATATGGTCAATGCGCATAAGGCAGACGCGATGGTGTGCATCAGCAACTGCGACAAGATCACTCCGGGTATGCTGATGGCTGCCATGAGGCTTAATATCCCGACGGTGTTCGTCTCCGGCGGTCCGATGGAGGCAGGAAACCTCGACGGGCGTGCGCTCGACCTTATTGATGCGATGGTGGAAGCTGCCGACGATACGGTGAGCGACGAAGAGGTGGCAAAGATTGAACGCCTCTCGTGCCCGACTTGCGGATGCTGCTCGGGGATGTTTACTGCCAACTCGATGAACTGCCTCAACGAGGCAATAGGCTTGGCTCTTCCCGGGAACGGCACGGTGCTGGCAACACATGCCAACCGCACGCGTCTGTTTGAAAAGGCTGCGCGTCTGATTGTGGAGAATGCATACAGATACTATCGCGACGGCGACGAGTCTGTGCTCCCCCGCAGCATAGCAACGCGCGAGGCATTCCTGAACGCCATGTCGCTCGACATTGCCATGGGAGGCTCGACAAACACTGTGCTTCATCTCCTGGCTGTGGCTCACGAGGCGGAGGCGGACTTCACCATGAAAGACATCGACATGCTCTCGCGCCGGACGCCGGTGATATGTAAGGTTGCGCCGAGCTGTTCGTATCATGTGGAGGATGTGAACCGCGCAGGAGGTATCATGGGTATCATGGGCGAGCTTGCCAAAGCAGGACTGGTGGATACTTCGGTGAAGCGCGTGGACTCTCTGACGCTCGGGGAGGCAATAGAGAAGTATTGCATCACCTCGAAGAACGTGCCGGAGGAAGCCGAGAACCTGTATAAGAGTGCTCCGGCACGTAGGCACAACCTTGTGCTCGGCTCGCAGGAGAACTACTATAAGGAGCTTGACACAGATCGCACGGCAGGTTGTATCCGCGACGTGGATCATGCGTATGTGAAAGACGGCGGCTTGGCTGTGCTCTACGGTAACATCGCGAAGGACGGATGCGTCGTGAAGACGGCGGGAGTGGACGAGAGCATCTTCCGCTTCGCAGGTCCCGCGAAGGTGTTCGATTCGCAGGAAGCAGCTTGCGAGGGTATCCTCGGAGGAAAGGTTGTGGCAGGCGACGTGGTGGTGATCACCTACGAAGGTCCGAAGGGCGGACCGGGCATGCAGGAGATGCTCTATCCTACATCATATATAAAGAGCCGTCACCTCGGCAAGGAGTGTGCGCTGATAACCGACGGTCGTTTCAGCGGCGGAACGTCGGGGCTCTCCATCGGACATATCTCTCCCGAGGCAGCTGCAGGCGGGGCAATCGGACTGGTGAAGGATGGCGACATTATCGAGATCAATATCCCCGAACGCACAATGAATGTGCGGCTGAGTGATGCCGAGATAGAAGAACGTCGCAAGGCAGAGGAAGCCCGCGGGGCGAAAGCCTTCACCCCGCCCGTTCGCCGGCGCGAGGTGTCGAAGGCACTGAAAGCATACGCACGCATGGTTGCTTCGGCAGACAAAGGCGGTGTCAGGGTGATTGAAGATTGACAATTCATTTAAGGTATGGACAAACAGAAGATAACAGGGTCGGAAGCATTGCTGAAGGCGTTGATAGCAGAGGGGGTGGATACCATCTTCGGCTATCCGGGCGGGCAGGCTATTCCCGTCTACGACAGCTTATACGATTATAAAGACAAGCTGCGTCATGTGTTGGTGCGCCACGAGCAGGGTGCCACGCATGCCGCCCAAGGATATGCACGCGTCTCGGGACGGGTAGGCGTTGCACTGGTCACTTCCGGACCGGGCGCGACGAACACCATCACGGGCATTGCCGACGCGCTTATGGACAGCACGCCCATGGTGGTGATAGCAGGGCAGGTCCCCTCGTCGCTGCTGGGAACGGACGCTTTCCAGGAAGTAGACGTGATAGGCATCACGCAGCCTATCACCAAATGGGCTTATCAGATACGCCGACCGGAAGAGATTGCATGGGCAGTGTCGCGTGCGTTCTATATTGCTTCGACGGGTCGCCCCGGACCTGTGGTGCTCGACTTTGCCAAGGATGCACAGGTGGGGCTTGTGGACTATCGTTACGAGAAGGTGGACTATATCCGCAGCTATCAGCCCGAGCCGGAGATAAAGCAGGGACGCATAGAGACGGCTGCCGCTCTCATCAACGCGGCAAAGAGACCTTTCTGCCTCGTGGGGCAGGGTGTTATCCTCGGCGGCGCGGAGGAAGAGATGAAGGCATTCCTTACGAAGGGCGACATACCTGCCGGCGCGACGGTGCTGGGGCTCTCGGCTCTCCCATCCGACTTCCCGCAGTATAAGGGAATGCTCGGGATGCACGGCAATATCGGTCCGAACAGGAAGACAAACGAGTGTGACGTGCTTATTGCCGTGGGTATGCGTTTCGACGACCGTGTGACGGGCGACCTCAAGACCTATGCAAAGCAGGCGAAGATCATACACCTCGACATCGACAACTCGGAGATAGGGAAGAACGTCCCTGTCGACGTGAAGGTGCTGGGCAACGCCAAGCATACCCTCCCGATGATTACGGCTCTGCTCGAAGAGAAGAAACGGGCTGAGTGGAACGCCGCGTTCGAGCCCGATGCACGGGAAGAGGAAGAGAAGGTGATACGCCGCGAGCTGTTCCCCGAGGACGGACCGCTGAAGATGGGCGAGGTGGTGCGCAGGGTGTCAGAGGCAACGGGTGACGATGCCGTCTTGGTGACCGACGTGGGGCAGAACCAGATGATGGGAGTGCGTTACTTCAAATATAAAAAGACGCGCAGCGTGGTCACATCCGGAGGCTTGGGCACGATGGGCTTCGGGCTGCCGGCAGCGATAGGTGCCAAGTTAGGTGCGCCGCACCGCACGGTGTGTTTCTTCACCGGCGACGGAGGTCTTCAGATGACCCTCCAGGAGTTGGGGACCATCATGCAGGAGAAGCTGAACGTAAAGATCATCCTTCTCGACAACAACTATCTCGGGATGGTGCGCCAGTGGCAGGAGCTTTTCTTCCACGAACGCTATTCGAACACCCTTCTGGCAAACCCGGACTTCACGATGGTTGCCAAGGCGTTCGGCATTGCCTCGCGCACTGTGGAACGGCGCGAAGAGCTTGACGGGGCAATAGCGGAGATGCTCAGCCACGACGGGGCTTACCTCTTGGTTGTCCGCGTGGAGCCTTTCGGACTGGTGTATCCGATGGTGCCTGCCGGAGGATGTGTGACAGATATGCTTTTAGGAGACGACAAGTAAGGAGGAACAAGTATGAATACGAAAAAATTATATACCGTCATTATCTTCTCGGAGAACACCGTGGGTCTTCTGAACCAGATAACCATCATCTTCACGCGCCGGCAGCTCAACATCGAGACGCTCTCGGTGTCGCCCTCCGCCATAAAGGGGATACATAAGTTTACCATCACGACGTTTGCCGACGAGGATATGATAGACAAGGTCGTAAAGCAGATCGACAAGCGTGTGGACATACTGAAGGCATACTACAACACGGACGAGGACTTAGTGCACCAGGAGATCGCGCTCTATAAGCTGAGCACCGACCTGTTTATCCGCATGGGGACGGTCGAGGACCTTATCCGCAAATACAACGCCCGCATCCTGGAGATGAACGAGGACTGCGTGGTGATAGAGAAGAGCGGGCACTACGACGAGACGCAGGCTCTGTTTCGCGAGCTTAGCGAGACAATCGGCGTGCTGCAGTTTATCCGCTCCGGACGTATCGCAATCACGAAGAGCAAGGTGGAACGCCTCAGCGACATGCTGGCTGCGATGGAGAAGAAACTGGGGAGAACAGACGATTGAGAGATTATATTTACAGATACATTCATTTTAATAGTAAAAAGAAATGGCAGTAATGAATTTTGGCGGTGTTGACGAAAATGTAGTGACCCGCGAAGAGTTTCCGTTGGAAAAGGCAAGAGAGGTGTTGAAAAACGAGACAATCGCAGTGATAGGCTACGGCGTGCAAGGTCCGGGTCAGAGCCTGAACCTGCGCGACAACGGCTTCAATGTGATTGTTGGTCAGCGTAAGGGCGGCAAGACATGGGACAAGGCCGTTGCCGACGGATGGGTGCCCGGCGAGACACTGTTCGAGATAGAAGAGGCATGCGAAAGAGGTACCATCATACAGTATCTTCTCTCCGACGCTGCGCAGATTGAGGTATGGCCGCGTATCAAGAAATACCTCACCGCAGGCAAGGCTCTGTATTTCTCACACGGCTTCGCCATCACCTACAAGGAGCGCACACACATCATCCCTCCGAAAGATGTGGATGTTATCATGATTGCACCTAAAGGCTCGGGCACGTCGCTCCGCCGTATGTTCCTTCAGGGTCGTGGCTTGAACTCGAGCTACGCCATCTTCCAGGATGCAACGGGCAAGGCTTGGGATCGTGTGATTGCTCTCGGCATCGGCGTGGGTTCGGGCTATCTGTTCGAGACCACTTTCAAGAAGGAGGTTTATTCTGATCTTACCGGCGAGCGCGGCACGCTGATGGGTGCCATCCAGGGATTGCTCCTTGCACAGTATGAGACGCTGCGCGAGAACGGGCACGAACCTTCGGAAGCATTCAACGAGACGGTGGAAGAGCTGACGCAGTCGCTTATGCCGCTGTTTGCCGAGAACGGTATGGACTGGATGTATGCCAACTGCTCTACCACGGCTCAGCGCGGAGCACTGGACTGGATGGGCCCGTTCCACGATGCAACGAAGCCCGTGTTCGAGAAGCTCTACAAGGAAGTGGCTTGCGGCAACGAGGCACAGCGTTCGATCGACACCAACAGCAAACCCGACTACCGCGAGGGCTTGGAGAAAGAGCTTGCTGCTCTTCGCAACAGCGAAATGTGGCGTGCGGGAGCTGTCGTGCGTAAGCTCCGTCCGGAGAACAACTAAACAATTATACCCCGCGATCCGCGGGGTATAATAAACAGCATAAAATTATACCCCGCGATCCGGCGGGGTATAATAAACGGCATGAAATTATACCGCGCGATCCGGCGGGGTATAATAAACGGCATGAAATTATACCGCGCGATCCGGCGG
>CAVIFD010000097.1:0-6363 GCA_963641545.1 bacterium
TTCCTGTATCCTGCAACCCTGTTCCATCCGGCTTCCACCGTCTCCGTCCATTCCGTCTCGTCTCTCAGGGTGATACACGGCGTGTGATGGAAATACGCCTCTTTCTGTACGCCTCCCGAATCGGTGAGTATCGTCTCGGCATGCTTCTCCAGCATCACCATGTCAAGGAAGCTGACGGGGGGGACAATCCGTATGCCGTCGTGCCTTTCCAAAGAATGCAGCAGCCCAAGAGCCTCCAAAGAGCTGCGTGTGCGAGGATGGAGCGGCAGGACGGTAGGGCAGGACGGCGACGACAGCTTTTCGAGAGCACCGACAATCTCCGTCATCCGCACCTCTGAGTCTGTGTTCTCGGCTCTGTGCACCGTGCATAACCTGAACGCCTTGCTGTTTATATCAAACCTACGCAGTATGTCGGAAGAGCTCTCTGCCAACGCACCGAAGGTCAGTGCCGCGTCGTACATCACATCCCCGACATGATGAACCCCTTCCCGTATACCCTCGTCGGACAGGTGGCGGACGGCAGCGAAGGTAGGGCAGCAAAGAAGCGTAGCTACGTGATCAGTCAGGACGCGGTTGATCTCCTCCGGCATCTGTCGGTTGAAGCTGCGAAGTCCGGCTTCCACATGAACCACCGGTATATGAAGTTTTACGGCAGCCAAGGCTCCCGCCAGTGTGGAGTTCGTATCGCCATAGACCAACACATAGTCGGGCATGGTGTCGAGTAATATCTTTTCTATCTCTATGAGCATACGCCCCGTCATCTCTCCATGCGTCCCACCACCGCACTTGAGCTGCCAGACAGGCTGTGGGATACCCATGGAGCGGAAGAAGATGTCGCTCATGTTGGCATCGTAGTGCTGCCCCGTGTGAAGAAGCAGTTCCTCATACGGTGTCGCGCAACCATTGTTATGCTCGCGAATAGCCCGGCTCACCATGGCAGCCTTGACGAATTGGGGTCGGGCTCCGACAATGGTAACAATCTTCATTCCTTCGACAGTTCGTTTAGTAAATGACTGTAGAGCTTGCGCAGGTAGCTCTCGCTGCCTTCCCTCACGCCGGTGTTGTGCCACAGGAGGGTAAGTTCACCGCCTGCGTTCTTCACTTCCTCGGCAAGGTTCAAGCTGTAAGCCTGCGCTTCTTCGTAGTCCAATCCCATGTATCTCTTCTCTTCCAACGTGCAGTCCATCACCGTGAGCGGATGCATCGTGACGGAAGAGAGACGGTGGCTGACGGGGTTGATCCAGCGCACCGGACGGCCGGTGCCCAACCTGAATCCTGCAACGTCGGCATACCCCATGGTAAAGTCGTCTGTCACGCCGGCTGCTTCCAGAAACGTCATGTCTTCCGGCTCACGGCAGGAGAGGTAATGATGACGGTTCATCGTGATGCTTCGCCCCGTGCGTTTTTCCAAAACGGCTTTCTCTTTCTTTATAAGTTCCGGCGACAAGCCTGCCTCATAGCTGGCGTGCAGCCCAATCTCCACTTCGTTGTCGCAGGCGGACTGAAGCAGCCGGCGGATATCCTTACTGCGCAGACTGTAATGCGGCTTGTCCCGTCGGGTGCTGCCCCCGCTGCGGACGAAGAGAACAGTCCGGCAGATGTCCTTGCCCACTTGCTCGCGAAAGGTGTTGTCTTGCTCGAACAGCCAGGGGAAGGTGTAGTACGGATCGTCTTCCAATGGTCCGTATCTTCCTTTGAGGGACGGCACGACTCCTCTTCCGTCGCGGATGGAACGGACAACCCCCTTCCATGAGCGGTAGAGTGTCGGGGCATCCAAGTCGTGCGTCAGCCATATTTGCCGCACCTCTTTCTTTATGTCAGGGATATTGAGACCGTATTGCTGCAACCATCTGCGAAGGAGACGGCGATACTCGTCGACAATAGGGCGATGAAGAAACCCTGCACGGTAGGGCAGGGACTTCTTCCCGGGGAAACGTCCGTGTTCGTCTCTGACGTTACGTCGGACAACCTCCTCATATCGCGTGACGAGGAAGTAGGTGCCGGCAATGATATCTGCATGTATCACCGGCGTCTCGCCCACCTGCTCCACCTTCGGAGAGCCGAACAGCAGGGGCGTCCCTTCTATCTCCTGAAGCGGCAGCTCCGGCAGCGAAGCCGGCGTACCGTATATGTGGTTGGAAAAGAATCCGGACGGGACAATCACAATGCTGTAACGGTCGAAAAGCCTCGGGTTGTCCGTGTATCCTATGGAGGAGACAATATCCCCGTCGACATCCTCACCGAGGAGGAAGCGTATGATATAATGTAGCGTCTGACTGTTCATATCCGTTCCTTTATCTTGATCCAAGCTCTATGTAATAAACTGAGTTCGCCTTTTGTTATTGTGAAGTATGGAGTCTGGACGGCTCCGAACTCACGAAAAAAACGTTCGACACCCGGGATCATGGAGCCTTCGAAGTCGAATGTCGCAGTATATCGTGCGGTATGACGGATACACTCCCAAAGAAGCAGGCTGTGTGCTCCCGAAGAACGCAGTGCAGGGTCTCCGCCTCCGGCAAGGTAATAAGCCGAGCTTTCCTGCCAGGCAACGAAGGCGGCGGCATGCAGATGTCCACCGCCGTCATAGGCTCCCCACAGGTCGCCCTGACAGCGTTCGCGGCAGACAGAGATGAGCCGTGACAGACGGTCCCCACCTTTGGGTGCGGAGAGGTGCTGACGACGGAAGGTCAGCGACTGTACATTCAGGAAATCCTCTACGGATATACCTTTTCGGATGGTGATGCCGCACCTTTCACGTGCCTTCGTGATGTTGCGGCGGATGTTTGGGCTCATGTTCTCCCAAAGTGCCGCCTCGTCTTGTATGTCATGTAGCAGATATGTGTAACGTGTCGTCTCGCGGTATCCTTCCCAGTAGAAGGGAAGCCAGTCCGTCACGCGGTAATTGAAGTTTTGCAGGAAATGGGGATAGTCTTTCAGTGCGTCTGTGAACGCCTTGCATATTGCCTGTCGTTTCCCGAGGGTATGCGTGTATTTCGCATCCGAAGCCTCCGCTGCAAACCACGGACCCATGCTTTGCGTATAGACGGGCATTGAGACAATCCCCGGATGAGGGATGTAGAGAGGCATGGCTGCCGCTACCGTTCCGTTCCTCTCGACAATCAAGGCATCCCATTTATCCTTGCCGCAGGCAGCGTCGAGCCACCAGTCGCGCGAGAAAAGTGGCAGGCCGGCAGCTTCACTGCACAGCCTGCGGTATCTCCCTTTGTCCGACCTGCAAACGAAAGCAGACATTACCCTTTCAATGCTTCGAAGATCAATCCTGACAATTCTTCTGCCAGCTCGGGGTTGTCGCTGATACATTGCTTGGCGGCGTCGCGCCCTTGCCCCAGTTTCGAGTCGTTGTAGCTGTACCACGAGCCGCTCTTCTTTATTATACCCAGGTCCGTGCCGAGGTCGATGATCTCGCCGGCTTTGGAGATGCCTTCGCCGAACATGATATCGAACTCCGCCTTGCGGAAGGGAGGTGCCACCTTGTTCTTCACCACCTTGACGCGAACCTGATTGCCTTTCACCTCGTCGCCGTCTTTCAACGCGCCGATCTTACGGATATCCAGACGCACGGAAGCATAAAACTTCAGTGCATTACCACCTGTTGTTGTCTCGGGGTTGCCAAACATCACGCCAATCTTCTCGCGCAGCTGGTTGATGAAGATACAGGTCGTGTTTGTCTTGTTGATTGCTCCGGTCAGCTTGCGCAGAGCCTGAGACATCAGACGTGCCTGCAGACCCATCTTGCTGTCGCCCATGTCGCCCTCTATCTCGGCTTTCGGCGTCAGTGCCGCAACGGAGTCAATGACGATAATATCCACGGCAGACGAACGGATCAGCTGCTCGGCAATCTCCAGTGCCTGTTCCCCGTTGTCGGGTTGCGAGATCCACAGGTTCTCGATATCCACGCCCAACTTCTCGGCATAGAAACGGTCGAACGCATGCTCCGCGTCGATAAAGGCAGCAATGCCGCCTGCTTTCTGAGCCTCGGCAATGGCATGGATTGCCAGCGTTGTCTTACCGGAAGACTCCGGTCCGTAGATCTCGATGACGCGACCTCTCGGATAGCCGCCCACACCAAGGGCTGCATTCAGCGCGATGGAACCCGTCGAGATCACATCTATCGCCTCTATGTTTTCGTCGCCCAACTTCATGATAGAACCTTTTCCATAGTTCTTCTCGATCTTTTCCATTGCTGCACGCAATGCTTTCAGCTTGTCGGCATTGATTGCCTGTCCTGCACTCTGAGGATTCCCCTCTTCGAATAAACTCTCTTCTTTAGCCATCTTTCTTGCGTATTAAGGGTTTTGAAAATGATAATTACAACTCGAGGTCTACGTTGAACAACTCGTGCCAAGGCAAACCTTGTTCGTTCAGCTCCTTCATGAACGGATCGGGATCGAAATCCTCCACGTTCCACACTCCCGGGCGTTTCCATACGCCCTGCATGAAGAGCTTGGCACCGATCATGGCGGGTACGCCTGTCGTATAGCTTACGCCCTGCGCTCCCGTCTCCTTGTAGGCTGCCTCGTGGCTGCAGTTGTTGTATACGTAGTAGGTCTGCTCCTTTCCGTCTTTCATACCTCGGATACGGCAGCCTATGGATGTCTCGCCCGTGTAGTTCTCGCCCAGGTCGCCGGGGTTGGGCAGCACGGCTTTCAGGAACTGTATCGGGACAATCTTATGCCCTTCATACATGATAGGGTCGATACGCGCCATGCCGATGTTCTGAATAACGCGGAGATGAGTGAGGTATTCCTGTCCGAATGTCATCCAGAAACGGGCACGGCGGATTGTCGGGAAGTTCTTCGTCAGACTTTCCAGCTCCTCGTGATACATAAGGTACGACTCGCGCGGACCGACATTAGGGTAGTTCAGCGGCTTGTGAACCGAGAGCGGGTCGGTGTCTTTCCACACTCCGTCTTCGAAATATCTGCCGCGCTGTGTGATTTCGCGGATGTTGATTTCCGGATTGAAGTTCGTGGCAAAAGCCTTGTGATGGTCGCCCGCGTTACAGTCCACGATGTCGAGATACTGTATCTCGTCGAAATGATGCTTTGCTGCGTAGGCTGTGTATACGCCCGTTACTCCCGGGTCGAAGCCGCAGCCGAGGATGGCTGTCAGCCCTGCCTTCTCGAACTTGTCTTTGTACGCCCACTGCCAGCTGTATTCATACTTCGCCTCGTCGAGCGGCTCGTAGTTGGCAGTGTCGAGATAGCTCACCCCATAAGCCAGGCAGGCTTCCATTATCGACAAATCCTGATACGGCAACGCCAGGTTCACCACCAGCTCCGGATTGAAGTCTTCAAACAACTTGATAAGCTCCTCCACGTTGTCGGCATTGACCTGTGCCGTCTTTACTTTCACGTTCTTGATGTCGGCGGCAATGCGGTCGCACTTGCTTTTCGTGCGGCTTGCCACCATGATATCGGTGAAGACGTCAGCGTTCATCGCAATCTTCTTGACGGCAACGGTGCTCACGCCCCCTGCACCGATAACTAATACTCTTCCCATCTGCAAATAGATTAATTCTTGTTAGTGTGTATGATTCTCTTATAAAGGTTTCTCCATGGACGGAAAACCGATGGACAAATGTACGGGTTTCTTTGGGAATAGCAATATGGGCGCTATGGCCCCCCGGGCTTGGGTCTTGGTGGCGCTGCCTATTGCTGCTCCCCGCCCTTGTTGGAGGACGAAGGTTTGGTCAGTACGTTGCGTTTGAACTCCTGTATGCGGGTATTTATGCGGTCGAAGAACAGGGCATAGTCGCCCTCGCCAAACACGAGGGCGCGAGCATTCAGCATCTTCACCATTGCACGGTATGCTTCGTCGGTGGCACGGCGGGCTGTCTTCATAGCCCTCACCACAAAGGATGTGCGCTCCATGGTGCGCTGCACGGTGTAGGTGTGTACCCTCTCGTTGGCATCCTTCAAGGCCTCAACAATGAGCGTAAGGTTCAGCGCCTCCACCTGTGCGGAGTATTTCGTCTCCAAGTCGCCGACGAAGTTTTTGAGTAATCCCGTCTCCTTATCCAGCTGCGCACCTCCACTTATGCCATAGTCTTTGATATGTTGCGCAAGCACCTTGGCGGAGACCGACAGATTTCCGTCGTTCAGCTTCTGATAGCCCTGCACTGCGCGTTTGTATGCCACATAGTAGGTGTCGCGCTCGTTGTCCGCCTTAACGATTTCGTCTGTCGTAAGACTCTTGCGCGAGATACCCATTGCTTTGCGTTCAACAGCAAAGGCCTTCTCGAGGGTAGCAAGGAGTTCGGGCACGGCAGAGGCAATCACCTCGTTCTCTTTTGCCACTGAGATAAAATCGATGATGAACGCGACGTGTGCGCTGTTACTC
>CAVIFD010000098.1:0-6286 GCA_963641545.1 bacterium
AGTCCTGCTTCACCGTAAACGGCAACTTTGTGATATCGTCGATCGACTGAATATCGTCCGGTGTAACCCCCATTTCCTGCATTTTCTTTCGGTAAAAGGGAGTATTGTGGTAAACATGTTCAACAACCCGTTTCAACCGGATACTCTGTAGCTTCCGCATCTCTTCGCGGTTCATACATTCAAAAGTCTCGTTCCAAATCATGGTGACTCCGATCTCTGAGGGAGGGTTAGTTTTGCTCTTTGAGGATTACGTCGTGCGCTCCGCCTTCTACGATGCTGGTCGAAGACACCAGTGTGATCTTTGCATTCTTTTGGAGGTCGGGGATCGTGGTTGCACCGCAGCTGCACATCGTCGCCTTAATCTTGCCCAGCGTGAGGTTGAGATTGTCTTTCATCTTACCTGCATAGGGTACGTAGCTGTCTACACCCTCTTCAAACTTCAGCGAAGCCGTACCACCCATGTCGTAGCGTTGCCAGTTCTGAGCACGGTTCGAGCCTTCGCCCCAATATTCCTTTACGAAATTGTTTCCGATACGCAGTTTCTTCGTAGGTGATTCGTCGAAGCGTGCAAAGTAGCGTCCCATCATAAGGAAGTCGGCTCCCATTGCCAAGGCAAGCACCATGTGATAGTCGTGCACCAGTCCGCCGTCGCTGCATACAGGGATGTAAACGCCGGTCTTCTCCATATATTCGTCACGGGCACGAGCTACATCAATAAGCGCAGTTGCCTGTCCGCGACCGATACCTTTCTGCTCACGGGTGATACAGATGGAACCGCCACCGATACCTACTTTGACGAAATCTGCTCCGGCTTCTGCCAAATACAAAAAACCTTCTTTATCCACCACGTTACCGGCTCCGACCTTTATGCTGTCGCCATATCTCTCCTTGATCCACTTCAAGGTGTCGGACTGCCATTCGGAATAACCGTCCGACGAGTCGATACACAGCACATCCACTCCCGCTTCGATCAATGCAGGGACGCGCTCTGCATAGTCGCGCGTATTGATACCTGCACCTACGAGCAGTTTCTTGTCCGCTCCGGATATCTCGTTCGGGTTCTCGCGGTGGCTGTCATAGTCCTTGCGGAACACGAAATAAGCCAGGTGCTGCTCTTTATCTATTATAGGAAGGGTGTTCAGCTTATGATCCCAAATGATTTGGTTGGCTTCTTTGAGCGTGATGCCAAGCTCGCCGACAATCAGCTTCGAGAACGGAGTCATGAACTCCTTGATCTTCTTCTCCGGGTCATCCTTCTCCACGCGATAGTCGCGGCTGGTAACCATACCCAGCAGCTTGCCATTCGGCGTCCCGTCTTCGGTAATACCAATAGTGGAATGTTCGGTGCGGCTGACCAAATCGATAACATCGGCAAGCGTGTTCTCCGGCGTGAGGTTTGAGTCGCTGGTAACGAAACCCGCCTTGAACTTCTTCACCTTCCGAACCATCTCTGCCTGACTCTCGACGGACTGCGAGCCGAAGATGAAAGAGAGACCACCGTTGCGGGCAAGCTCGATTGCCAACTTCGGACCCGACACCGATTGCATGATCGCCGATACGAACGGGATATTAAGTTCGATGGACGACTTTTCGCCCACGCGATGTTTGACGAGAGATGTTTTCAACGTCACGTTTGTCGGGATGCATTGTTTGGTTGTCAGACCGGGGATAAGAAGGTATTCACCAAATGTTCGGGATACATCGTTCAAGTAAACTGCCATATTGATATATATTTTACTGGATAAATTTCGCGCAAAAGTATGCAATTCCGCTTAACAACGAGATGTGGGGTAGTCGTTTTTTAGTAATCCCTGTCGGTCAGGTAATCGATCATGCGCAGGATGGCACGGCTGCATGCAGGACAGAACGGAGCATAGTCGTGCATCATGCAGTGATCCATCGGTCGGTAGATGCCTTTTGCCATATATCCGCCACCTTCAAACACGCCGATATTGTCTTTGTGGGCATCGTCAAGCGGGGTAGGGATAGGGGTGCCGGATGGCAACAGGTCTTTCCACTTGCTGTCGAAATCGACCAATGTGGTGATGTTAGGCTCCCACGGTTCGTAGCGCAGATTGTAGAAATCCTGATATGCCACATCCGAGGTGTAATATTCGTCTGCCAGTCCGGCTAAGCTGTGCCCCAGCTCGTGGACGAAGATATCTTGCGTCTGCGGGTTGTCTGCCGTCCCCATGGCATAGAAGTTATACATGCCGCCACCGCCGTATGTGTCGGTGTTGACCAATATGAATATGGCATCGCAGGGCACGTTCCACACTGCATCGCGTATGGATTTCATATCACGCGTCGTCAGGTAACGGTCGACGCCGAACGTGTAGTAACCCGAGTTAAGTGCAGTGTTTCTGTATATACCCTTGCCGGAGATGTCCATTCCGCTCTCCTCGGAAACGAGACCGACAGCCCACACGTTGAAGTCCTCTCGGCGTGTGGTGTAAGGCGGCGTTTGAAACAAAGCCTCGGTAAACCGCCTTGCGTCTGCTGCGAACTTATCCTGCTCTTCGGCAGTATATCCTTCGGCAAGGAACACCAGGTCTACTTTCTCTTTCGGGTCGCCCTTGTATTGGAGCTTCGTCACCTTGTTTTCTTTCAGTGGGCTGCGGTCAATGAAGATGCTTGCAGGGTCAACGTCGGTCTTCAGCAGAGTGTGGAACTGCATATCCGCCTTGTCGCGTGCCGTGATCTCGATGGTTACTGCGTTTTTGGGGTAGGGCACAGAGACGCTGTTTGTCCACGACTGTGTTTCCGTTTTGGCTTCTTCCGTGGTGCGCCATTCTTCGAAGAGTGTGTTGAGTCCGCGCGAACAGATAAGCTCGCCGCTCGGCTTGTCGTATACATTAACGTAGTAACCTCCGTAGCCGAACTTGTCGATGAGGTTCTTTACCGGACCGCCCCATACGGGCTCTTCCCGCAGCATCTCTATGGCTGCCGACTGCGACGCGGCATTCCCGCTAAGGGCAAAGTCTATCCGCAGGCTTCGGGGGGTGAAGTATTTGTCAAACTGCTCTTGCGCCAAGCCTGTGAGGCTGCATAGACAGGCTGTCAGGAAAATGATGATTTGTGCTTTCATACCTTTTTTCATTTTGTGTTACGTGCGGCAAAGGTAGCCTTCTTGCCTGAGAGTTTGCTTCAAAAGAGTACCTTTGCGCCCGAAACAATGTCATGAAAGACGTAATCAAATATTTTAAGGACATGAAAAAGACATTATTTGTGTGCGGTGCTTTGGCACTCGCCGTGTGCGCGCAGGCTCAGTGGAAGCCTGCAGGTGACAAAATCAAGACAAAATGGGCAGAACAGGTAAATCCCGAGAACGTATTGCCCGAGTATCCGCGTCCGCAGCTGGAGCGTGCCGACTGGGTTAATCTGAACGGAATGTGGGAGTATGCCATCAAGCCTAAGGGCGAAGTTGAGCCGGCGGCTTTCGACGGGAGCATCCTTGTGCCCTTTGCCGTGGAGTCGTCGCTGTCGGGCGTGCAGAAGGAAGTCGGCGAGAAGAACGAGCTGTGGTATAAACGCACGTTCTCCGTTCCGGCTGCGTGGAAGAACAAAGACGTTGTGCTCAACTTCGGCGCAGTGGACTGGAAGGCGGATGTGTTTGTGAACGATGTGTTGATAGGTTCACATCAGGGAGGTTACACGCCGTTCTCTTTCAATATCACTCCGTACCTGACAGGGAAGATCGGTCAGAAGTTGGTTGTTCGTGTGTACGACCCGAGCGACAAGGGCTATCAGCCGCGCGGAAAGCAGACATCACGTCCGGAAGGCATCTGGTACACGCCGGTTACAGGTATATGGCAGACAGTATGGCTCGAGCCGGTTTCCACCAATCATATCACCTCCGTGAAGTCTATCCCGAATATCGACAACGGGACGATGCTCGTGACTGTCGGCACGTCTGTTCCCTGCTGCACCTCTGTTGTTGAGGTGAAGCTCATGGACAAGGGGCAGGTTGTTGCTTCTGCCAAGGGCGTACAGGGAAAAGAGCTTCGCTTGGCAGTGAAGAACCCGACGCTTTGGGACACCTCGAACCCATACCTTTATGATATGACCGTTTCCCTCTCGAGGGACGGGAAGGTGATAGACAATGTGAAATCGTACACTGCTTTCCGCAAGATTTCCGCAAAGCGTGATGCCGACGGCATCATGCGTATGCAGCTCAACAACAAGAACCTCTTCCACTACGGTCCGCTCGACCAGGGATGGTGGCCCGACGGATTGTATACTGCTCCTACCGACGAAGCACTTCATTTCGATATTGTCAAGACGAAGGCTTGGGGCTTCAATATGATACGCAAGCATGTGAAGGTTGAGCCTTCGCGCTGGTATTACCACTGCGACAAGGAAGGTATCCTCGTTTGGCAGGATATGCCGAGCGGCGATATGGGTAACAACTGGGCACCTACCACCTACAATGCAGGTACGGACAAAGACCGTTCGGCGGCTTCCGTAGCCAACTACTACCGGGAATGGAAAGAGATCATGGACCTCTGCGTTTCGCATCCTTCGGTAGTTGTATGGGTGCCTTTCAACGAAGCATGGGGTCAGTTTGATACCGAGAAGGTGGTCGAGTGGACAAAGAACTACGATCCCTCGCGCCTTGTCAATCCTGCCAGCGGCGGTAACCACCGTGATTGCGGGGATATCCTCGATTTGCACAACTATCCGGCACCGGCGATGTATCTGTTCGACCCGACGCGCGTGAATGTGCTTGGCGAATATGGCGGTATCGGTCTGCCTTTGGAAGACCATCTGTGGTGGAACAAGCGCAACTGGGGATACGTGCAGTTTAAGAACAGCGATGAGGTGACGGCTGAATACGTCAAGTATGCCGACTTGTTGAAGGACTTCGTCAAACGTGGCTTCTCGGCTGCCGTCTACACGCAGACCACGGATGTGGAAGGCGAGGTGAACGGTCTGATGACATACGACCGCAAGGTGATCAAGATCAACGAATCTGCCGTAAGGAAAGTCAACCAATCGGTAATCGACCTGCTCTCAAAGTGAGAGTGGGAGAGTCTCAATAGAAAACATTTGGAGGATGCGCCCCGGGTCTCTCGGGCGCATCTTTTTTTGGTTCATCCGACATTTCGAGTGATACGGTTTGAATTTTGATAAAAAGAAAACCGCTGAACTTTTGTATATTTGAATTTTCCACAACCAAATATATCAATATGAACAGCAGTTTTCTATATCATGCATGGGGACTTAGATGTCTCGAATGTACAAGAGAGGAGTACAAAGGTAATACTATTATTCTACATGTAAAAAGCAAGAAGCGTCAAAGAGTTTGTCCAAAATGCGGCATTCTTCACCTGGTGAAGAATGGTTACCGTACAAGGGACTTTCTCGGGCTTCCCATTGGCGGAAAGAAGCTCATAGTTCGCATGAAAGTTCAGCGTTATAAATGCAAGAACGAAGGCTGCGACTACGACCGGCAAGAAAACATTCCGTTCGCGACTGGAAGCTGCTCATACACTCACCGCTTTGCGAAGTATGTAGTTGGTATATTGCGGGCTATGACACTGAAAGATGCGGCGGCAATGTTGGACATAAGCTGGGATACAGTAAAAGAGATTCATTCACGCTATCTTGAAAGTCACTATTCTCCTCCGTCACTGGACGGTGTGGAGTGTATCGGAATAGATGAATTCGCTGTTAGGAAAGGACATATCTACAAGACTATTGTTGTGGATTTGGCCAGTGGGCGCATTCTCTATGTAGGTGAGGGCAAAGGGGTTGACGCGTTGAAAGGGTTTTGGAAGAAGGTTAAGCACAAGAAACTGTCCATCAAGTACGTCGCTACAGATCTGTCTTCGGCCTTTATCGCCTCTGTGTTTGAAAACTGCCCCAGTGCAATACACGTGTTTGACCATTTTCATGTGGTAAAACTGATGAATGATAAGCTTGACGAAATACGAAGGCTACAGTACAACTTGGAAAAGAACATAAACAAGCGAAAAGTACTCAAAGGTACCAGATATCTGCTGCTCAAAAACGGGGAAGACATCTATGACAAGAAATATAAAACAAGGCTTGAAAACGCCTTGGCTATGAACGAACCGCTTTCAAAGGCATACTATCTGAAGGAGCAACTCAGGGAAATCTGGACACAGGTGTATAAAGAGGATGCGGAAAGGATTTTGATGGATTGGGTGGAGCAGGCAAAGGCCAGCAAGATACCACAACTGCAAAAGATGGCTATGACAATGCTTGCATATAAAAGTGGCATACTCGCATGGTATGATTGCCATATCTCAACAGGGAAAGT